>JAQGGV010000061.1 GCA_028289185.1 Candidatus Saccharimonadota bacterium | reverse complement strand
TTATCCAGCTGCCGGCTCCATCGCTCGACGACTTTGACGACAATACATCTGTAAGAGATCCATTTAACAGATAGCCAAAACCACTACCATCTTGTATAATTCAAACTAATCCTAGCAGGTAGGAGTTTTTGTGCATATGCATAAATTAACGGGAAATAGCATTTCTAAATGGCGCGAAAGCAACTAGGTACAAACACTTCCGGTACAACCGATGCGACGAATAAGTCGTATGTTGATAGTGGGTCGGCGACGGTAACTAGCAAAAATATTGATACGGCTGCCAATACAATTACTGGCCTGCCCTGGTCCTCGGAAATGGTCGCCAACTCGGGTGCTGTAGTGGATGGGTACAATGATATGCCTGGTGGTATATCAGTGGAGCCGGGTCCGAATGCAACCGGTGTTAGTTTGGATTCTATCTGGGTACGTATTGGGGATCTTGCCACGACAAACTCGGGTGGTGATTTGGTTGTGTCAATTTATGGGGGATCTGCAACGACGCAAGGGACGTTAATTTCGACCATCACGCTGGCAGTCAGTACCAATAACCAGATTGGTACTTTAGGTAGTGCATACCCACTTCCTGCCAACAGCGTAGTGCGCGCATATCTGACAAAGGGTTCATCGACACTGGCGAAGCCATTGCATGTTCATTTGCGTGGGAGGTATGTAGGCTAATGTCTTGTGGAGTTACGCGTGTCCTCAGCGGCGTCACAATTACTTGCGATAATACTGGTACTTCTTCGCATACCGGTCGGCATTCAGGCATCCAAACATTCATGTTATTCGGGCGTAGTGTCACGGGTAGTCGGGTTTTTTGGGAGCCAAGTACAGCCAGGGTTGTCATGCAGAAACCTGCCACTCTCGGTGAGAGTGATTTTGTGTTTAACGGCGTCACGACGCAGATATGGACAGGCGTATCATCAGGCGGCGGCGGATCAGCCTCTATTGATGAGACGACAATTTTCAACCAAGCTGGTAGCAATACTTATACCGTTCCTACCGAGGCTAACTTCCTGGATGTCATTGTTGTGGGCGGTGGCGGTGGCGGCGCTGCACCGGGTTCGTTCTATACATTGCAAGGTTACCCTGGTACTCCGGGCACTTGGGCCACAGTAACACTGACAATCGGCACGAACATCCCAAGGTCGTCAACAAGCATGACTGTCGTCGTAGGTAGCGGAGGCGCCAAAGGTAGCGGAGCCAGTCCTACGGGTGTTGTTGGCACCACAGGCTTAGCCTCGACAGTTTCGGCTACCGGCATGACAACATTGTCGGGCAGTGGTGGTGCTGGCGGTATCATTAATGGAACTGGTACAAGTGCGTTCCAAGGCCTAGGACCGGGAAATCAAGTCTTTAATTCCGTCACCTACGCGGGTGGTGCAACGCAATCCACGCAGGGCGGTGCTGGTAACGTCGTCGGTGGTGCTGGCGCTGGCGGTGCTAGCTTCGGTGGTGCTGGCGGTGATGGTGCACGTGGCCAGGTGTGGATTAGGGCGAGAACTGTGTAATGGGGCACACTGTTCTGCGCAAAATGGGAGCAATAAGTAACATTATCTATAGTGATGATTTTAATCGCGCGTCGCTTGGCTCGAACTGGACGAGCCGCCTGGCACCAGTTACCGCTCTCGATACTATCATCGTTAACAGTAACGCCATGGGCGTTAGCGGCTCCAATAACTACGCGTTTGCCCAATACTCTCTGGATATGCCTCAGGATAACATCAAGATAACGATTACTATCGGTCCTGATACCGTTTCAGCAGATTACTATCTGATTGGTCTACGCGGCAACGGAACTGAAGTCGTTTTTGCCTATTGTCCTCCGGGTAGCACGCCAGTTATTTACAGCAATACTGCGGCGGGCGGTGACTGGCGCAATTTGATCAGTAGCCAGGTCACTCGCGCGACGGGGCCCGCAAACATCACCTACGTAGCAGGTGACCAAGTCTCGTTTGAGGCACGCGGCAATGTATATACCATCAGGAGGAACGGGGCCATAATCGCAAAATGGAACGACAGTGGCGCCGCCATTTGGGGAGCCTATATCGATTCTTCCCATCGGCAATGGGGCATTGGACTTGGTACGACTGGTACAACGACGCGGGGGATGATTGATTCTGTCGTCGTCACGCCACTTGATGTGCCACCACCGCCACCAGTTAGTGATGATTTTGGAATTGCATACAGCAGGATTGATCTCAGCGATAACTGGACGAGCTGGATTAATACTGTGTATACAACTGCGGGTCGTGCCACTATGGACTACAGCCTTTTTAACTGGAGTGTAGCTAGCTATAACTGGCCGATGATCTCTGATAACCACAAAATTACTGGTATATGTGTGCTGCCAGATCAAAACTTTGCAATGTCAATGTATGTCCGGTCAAATAATGCGCAGCAGATCTTTGCGTATATTAGTGATACAGGTAATACTACCGCCATTTATGCACAAACAAATACGTGGGCAAACCCAGGTGGCTCAACGCTTGCAACTTCGTCTACCATTGACTGGGTTGATGGCGACACGGCCACATTAGAAGTGGTTGGCAATGCCTATGTCCTCCGCAAAAACGGGGTCGCTCAACTCGTTTATTACGATTCTAATGGCACAACTTGGGGCGCAAATGTCAACGCAGCGCACCGCGAAGTTGGTATAAACTTTATCAATAATTCCAGTACGGCATCTGGCTGGAACTCTATCGCCGCAACGGACTTGTCTAGTGCATACTTCCTGCCATCTCGGATGACCAAAAGTGGTACGCTGGCATGGCAAACGTCTGCAACGTGGGCGGATATTACGACTTGGGTGGCGCAAAATGATGTTAGCTTTTCCTCGCTACTTGTATCTAATTCACTCACAGTACTTACGAGCAAGGCGAGTACGACTCTTGCAGCATCAGTACCATTTACCGGCTCAACCGCAACTCGTCAGCACACGATTCGTATCATGCGCACCAGGACAACTGCTGGTGTTGCCGATACTACCGTCGTTGCAACGGGCTCTATCGTTACTGCTGCTGCAGGAACATGTACAGCATCTGTCACCCAGGCCGTGCTAGAGGGTGAAACATACAGCGTGCAGATGAACTCCGATGGCGCTTCAGCAGGTACGATTACGGACGTAACCCCCACATTTAGTATTAACTAACGGTTAGTCAAAACCACTACCATCTTGTATAATTCTAACTATTCCTAGCAGGTAGGAGTCTTTGTGTATGTTGTAATAAATAGGGAGTACGAAAGCCTCAATGGCGCGCAAGCAACTCGGTTCAACGCCTACTGGTAATAGCGATGCTTCAACGAAGAACTATGTTGATGCTCTGATAAATTCCAGAACATCAAACATGATTTTGGATGGTGATTTCGAGAATACGGCGGTGTGGGCAAATGCATTCGGTGCGATGTCGACCGTGCAGAAGTACTCTGGTACACAGTCGCGTCTAATTGTCTCGACAGGCGCTGGCTCGGCAACGGATCGACTGGTGCTGACTCACAATGCCGTCGGTAGTCCGCTACAGGTTTCGGCGCCCGACGGATCCGCCTACTACTGTGAAGTCACCATCTATCGACCCTCGACCAACACCGGCACCGGCAACCTGAGTATTGAAATCCACGCCGTCAGCACGACGGGTGTCGATACGGTTGCAGCCGCAAATACCTTCGCTCAGTCGACAATTACGACGAATACCTGGACAACTGTTTTTATTGCAGCCGACACTACGACACTTCTACCTGCAGGTACAGCATATATGTACGCCATGGTTGGCATTGTCAGCGCCCCGCTTGGTGATAAATACTATATTGACCGAGCGTATCTGCTGGACTGTACCGATACGGCCTACAAATTGAATAGTTATGATTTTAGTACTAAAGGTGACATGTTGGTCGGAATCAGCCCAGATGTTTACTCCGCGTTTTCTGTTGGGTCGAACGGTAGTGTGCTAGTTGCGGATAGCACACAGACAAATGGCATGAAATGGGGCGTTGCAACGCCACGTATCGGTACAACGACATCAACGGCAACGCCGACTATTGACGTGACACTTTATGATCAGTACAACATCACGGCACTTGCAACGAACATTACGTCGCTTGGCGTCACTGGGACGGGGGCTGATGGCCAAAAGTTAATGATTAGAATTAAGGGCGCAGCCAGTCAAACGATTGTGTGGAGTTCATCATTTGTGTCGTCAGGTGTCGCAACATTGCCAGCAGCAACCGTAGCGGGCAAGACGCATTTAGTCGGATTTATTTATGATGGTGTCCTTACCAAATGGGTCTGTGTCGCTGTTGATGCGACGGGATATTAATTCATGGCCCTTTCTTTTCCTTCTGCGTCCACAATCTCTGCAAGCACAACCGTGACGATGCCTGCGCATCAGGTAGGGGACTTACTCGTAATCTGGGCGATGGCATTTACCTCTGCCCCTACGGTGCCGACTGCTGGCGGAACTGTACCTACTTGGACGACGATTGATGCTCCAGCTGCCATTGGAACTATATATGGCGTTGCGGTTTATGCGGTTGCTACGGCGACAAACCACACTTCTGGAACATTTACGAATGCCTCGCGTATGGTGGCGTGTGTGATTCGTGGTCAAGCCACAATTCCTATTGGTGGACACGCGGCTGGTACATTTGGACAAACTGTCGCCGGACCTGCCACCGGTCAAGCAATCGCGCCCGGAATCACCATGTCTCGAACAGACGGAACCTCGTTTTTGCTGTATTTTTATGCGCTTCGTTTTGCAGCTACGCTCAATGCTGCTCCAAGTGGGTTCACCCGACAACAGGGTGTTACCGCTGGAGCAAGTACCGGTATAGTATTTAATACGAAAGACGTAACAACTTCCGATGGCGCATCAAGCCAAGATGTGGTGGGTCAAGGTACGAGCCAAGTTTCCTATATCGGGCAGACGACAGAAATCCTCGCAACTATAAATAATTCGGGAAGATTTTTTGACATGTTCTAATACATTGTTGGCACTCTTGACATGAGAGTGCCAACTTTTGTATAATCAGGATATTGGCAATCTACCTAGTAGAGTGCTAGAATAGATTTAGAAACTATACAGATATTTCAGAACGAAAGGGTATTACAAAATGGGTAAAATTATTGGAATCGACCTCGGTACAACCAACAGTGCTGTTGCATACATGATTGCTGGCAAACCAGAAGTCATCGCAAACGCAGAGGGTAACCGAACCACACCATCAGTTGTGGCAATCAACAAAAAAGGCGACCGCTTGGTTGGCCAAGTGGCTCAGCGCCAACGCGTCACCAACGCCGAAAATACTATTTACGGTGTCAAACGTCTGATTGGACGCAAGTTTGGTGACAAAGAAGTCCAAAAGGACCTCGACATCATGCCATACAAAATCGTCAAAAAGGGTGATGGCGTTGCCGTTACCATGGGCGACAAAGATTACACACCAGAGGAAGTATCAGCAATGATCCTATCCAAAATCAAAGCCGACGCGGAAGCCTTCCTGGGCGAACCAGTCACCGAAGCGGTTATTACCGTACCTGCGTACTTCGATGACAGCCAACGACAGGCAACCAAGGACGCCGGCAAAATTGCTGGCCTGGAAGTCAAACGTATCATCAATGAGCCAACCGCTGCTGCACTAGCATACGGACTTGAGTCGAAAAAAGACGAAAAAATCGCTGTATTCGACCTTGGTGGTGGTACCTTCGACGTATCTATCCTCGAACTTGGCGACGGCGTCTTTGAAGTTCGCTCTACCAACGGTGACACACACCTAGGTGGTGAGGATTTCGACAACCGCATTGTGAACCACTTTATTGATGTATTCAAAAACGACACAGGCGTCGATCTGAAAAATGACAAGGCTGCAATGCAACGTCTGAAGGACGAAGCTGAAAAGGCGAAAAAGGAACTCTCATCAACGCCTGAATACGAAGTTAACTTGCCATTCATCACAGCCGATGCTGACGGTCCAAAACACTTCGAGTACAAACTGACTCGTGCCAAACTGGAAGAGTTGGTCAAAGATTTGATTGATGGTGTTGCTGGTCCTGTCGAAAAGGCACTCAAGGACGCTGGCCTCACCGCTAAGGACATCGACGAAATCGTCCTGGTCGGTGGTATGACTCGTATGCCTGCCGTCGTTGAAAAGGTCAAAGCAATCTTTGGTAAAGACCCGCTCAAGGGAGTCAACCCTGACGAAGTTGTTGCCGTTGGTGCCGCTATCCAGGGTGGCGTACTGCAAGGTGACGTCAAGGATGTATTGCTACTCGATGTAACGCCACTCTCACTGGGTATCGAAACCATGGGTGGTGTATCGACCAAATTGATTGAGCGCAACACAACTATCCCAACCTCTAAATCAGAAACATTCAGTACTGCCAGTGACAACCAGCCACAGGTTGAAATCCATGTCCTGCAGGGTGAGCGCGAAATGGCCAGTGACAACAAATCACTCGGGACATTTACACTCGACGGTATCGCGCCAGCACCTCGCGGCGTACCACAAATCGAAGTCACCTTCAGCCTGGATGCCAACGGTATCCTGAATGTGACCGCCAAGGACAAGGGTACTGGTAAGGAAAACTCTGTCACTATCCAGGATAGCGGCAACATGAGCAAAGAAGACATCGAAAAAGCCCAAAAAGAAGCCGAAGCACATGCTGACGACGACAAGAAACGCCGCGCAGCTGTAGATAGCAGGAACCAACTCGAAAACGGTATTTATCAGGCAGAAAAAATGCCGACTGAGTACAAAGACAAAATCAGCGAAGATGACGTAAAAGTCATCAACGATGCAGTTGAAGTAGCCAAAAAGGTGAAGGAAAACGCTGACGCTGAAAAGGACGAACTCGAAGCGGCCGTCAAAGCTCTGAATGAGGCCATCATGCCAATCGGTGCCAAGATGTATGAAGCCGCTGCGGCTGACGACAAATCAGACGAGGACGGCGAAAACGAAAACGACAAAAAACCTGAGGACAAGGATGAACCTGTCGAAGTTGAAGTCGTAAACGAAGAAAAAGAAGAAAAAAAGTTACACCCTCCAATAACAAAATAAGCCGGTTCGACCGGCTTATTTTAATGTCACGTGATTTCTAAAGAGAAGGTTCCGGGGTTCGATCTTCGGTTGACTCCATTGCTGGTTCTACAACTTTTACTACGGGAGCAAGTGATTTTGCTTCGTCGACAATCTCCTGTTTTCTCGCTTCTAGTTCTGTAATCGCATATTCATGCTCTTCTATTCTTTGTGACAGTGCATCGAAAGCACTAAAAGCTTTCATGAACTCGGATGTCGGCATTGGTCCAAAGACATTCGGATTAAGATCGTAGAACTTTTCATAGGGTGACAATTCCTTGTCTATATAGGCATTGGGGTCATCGTCATTGCCAGATTTATCGTAGATACTGGGGTCCCGACCGTTCCATTTGACCTCAGGTGCCTTTAGTACTGCAGCTATTGTTTCGGCTTTAGGCTTGTCCCAACGTACGTCAGGGCCGCTCATCAGTGGATCGACCATGGCTTCCTGCGGTGGAGTGCTAACGGCAATATCCGCAAGAGCAGTTTTCACCGGTTCGATATGCGCCTCGGGCAGAACTATTTGCTCTATATGATCTGGGACCGGTAATTCGGATGGTTGGTCTTCGCTCATGTTTTGGTTCCTGTTTGTTTTTTGTGCTTTGTCATTACCATACCACCCCTGAGCATAAGCGTCAATATAACAAAAAACCGCCCTAGGCGGATGTAAACGTGGGGTGAGGGGTGAGTGGTGGTCATACCACTCAGTCCCTGCTAGCCCATTCCCCCTGTGCGGGGGAGGTGTGGTGAATCGCAACTATAGTCGCTCCCACATGGCCCTGACAAAAATGTCGTCCATTGCTCGCCTCAGAAATTCCTTGATCCGACATTGTGCGGTGATGACCAGAATTTCCTATCGTGCTAAACCGTCGCCTCCTTGCCCAAGGAAGACTAGCGCAATCTTTCATCCATAATGCGGGATGGTCGGAATATGCGCCTGCAAGCCCCGGCTGCCACCGGTTTGAATAGCTTGGCTGCAGAAAAAGTGAGGCGGTGTCCGAACACCCGCTTGACTTGCGACACTGTCGTAAGTTAGCCTCACTTTGGTTCCCGGCGCGACGCGCACGGGGGCAGAAGGTACTTCTCAGAGTTGGATGATTACGGAGACGCCAGAGGGCCTGGCATCACCTAAGGTTTGAGCTTCATGCGAAACCTTCCTCTTGTCAAAACTGCTAGAGACTTGTATATTATACTCTATTAAGTACTATTTGTCAACAAAATGCGAATGATGTATGCTGATGGTAATGATAGCCAAGTTTACTTCCAAATTAGAAAAATCACCGAATAAGGGAGGCTGGACATACGCGACCTGGCCGGATGCAGCCAAGGTCTTCGGTACGCACGGCGCGGTTAAGGTCCGCGGAACTGTCGACGGTCATCCAATCGACACTTCATTTATGGCGATGGGCACCGGCGTA
>JAQGGV010000052.1 GCA_028289185.1 Candidatus Saccharimonadota bacterium | reverse complement strand
CTCAAGAGACAAACATAACGTTAAAAAACAATTTCGGAGATATACTGGGCTGGCGTTCGCCATGCTCCTCGCTATCTCTTTGCTTACGTCTGTCTTTACAAAATCAGCCAATGCCGATCCTGTTAATCCGACTACGACCACTACAACACCCGCCACAAACCAAACCGCTAACTCACAGACTCCATCCAAAACACAAACCACCTGTTCCATCGAAAAGGTCGGTTGGATACTTTGTCCGGTCATTCAAACTGCCGGTAAAGTGGGCGACTCGGCGTTTGAGCTACTAGCGGGGCATTTCCTGGAAACGGAACCGGAATTAGTATCGACTGACAGTGGTACCCGAACCGCCTGGGAACTAGCGCGCAATCTAGCCAACCTGATGTTCATCGCGGTCTTTATGATCGTTATTCTCTCACAGGTAACTGGCCGCGGCATCGACAATTATGGAATCAAGAAATTATTGCCTCGACTGATCGTCGGGGCGATTGCCGTTAACGTGTCGTATTACATCTGTCAGTTAATGGTCGATATATCAAACGTCATGGGATTCGAGTTGGAGCATTTCCTGGTCCAGACAGCCCAATCAATTACACTGACCGCCGTCTTTCCGCCCGAAACCAGTATCGACGTTAATACTTCGAGTGGATCACTTGGTACGATGGCGCTGGTCATCCTGGGTATTGGTGCAGCCGTATGGTTGCTGCTGCCAATGCTGATGCTGGGAGTGACAACCGTTGTTGTGGCCTGTATCGTCATCGTCGTTATTCTGCTGATGCGAAAGGCCTTCATCGTCCTGCTGGTCGTGGCGTCACCAGTGGCATTTGTGATGTATCTGCTGCCGAATACCGAGAAGTTCTTCCAGAAGTGGTTAAAGATGTTCTGGCAGTTACTGATGGTGTTCCCGATTGTGGGGCTGTTGTTTGGTGGTGGCCAATTAGCCAGCACGATTGTCCTCGTCGCGGGCTCAAACGCGTGTACAAAAACAAACTGTGAAGGAAGTCCCTACGCTGGTGGCGATAAATGTATTCAGCTACCTAAGGGCGTAAAGGTATCGACGACTGGAACTGATGCATCAGTAGCTCCACCGCCAGCGGAAACGGCCAAAGCCGGTGCTTGCGGCAAGGGCAGCACGCCGCTGATGCTAGGGTTAGTCGCAGCCGGTATTGCCGTGGCGCCGCTATTTGCTGTGTGGGCCGTGTTAAAGGGCGCACTGTCCGCGGCAGGAACCATTGGTGGCAAGATATCTGGGGCAATCGAAAAGGGCACCAAGGGTGGTGCAGACAAAGCCGCGAGTATGGCCAAGAAGCGCTACGACGCCAGCGCGTTTGGAGTTGGGCGTGAACTCCGCAAATCGGGTAAGGAAGCCTTTAAGCGTAAACGTGTCCTGAAGGACCTCGGTGGTGGTGGCGGTGCTACCGGCGCTTACAGGAGGCTCGCTGCAGGCGGTTTGGCAGGTTTAACTCCTGACAAATTAAGCACTAGTACAATCACTGCGCAAAAGGTAGCAATCGAGCGCGCAGCCTCTGCACGTGACCAAATTGAAAGTGAAGAAGTTAAGAATGAGCTGTCAAAGATCGAGTACGACAAGGATGGTAAGTTGGCTGGTGCAGACAAGGCATTTGACGACGCGATAGCTAACAAGGATATGACAAAGGCGAAGGCAGCCTTCTCGGCCCTTATGACAACTGGCGAAGGCGGTATCAACAAGATGGCTGATAAGCTTGATAGGGTCATGAAAGAGGGTGGCGAAGACATGGCCAAGGGCATGCGTGAGTACATTATGCAGGCACATGGTGGTGAAGTTAAGGGCAAGAACTCAGCCGTTGAGATGTGGGCAAAATCATATGGAGCAGTGGACGCAAATGGAAACGCAGACACCACAACCAGAAACCGCACCGTATCGGAATGGGGAAAACAGGCGGAAACCTTCAACCGACTTACAGATACTCAACTTGCAGGACAAACAGATGTGGTACTCGGGGGAGATGGTGCGCAAGCTGCCCTCAACTTGGTTATGCCGGATGGTCAGGCCAGGAAAGTCGGCATGCTTTCCAACGCCCAGGTATCACAGGCTTTGTCGGCCCAGAAAAAGAATCTGGTCGACCATGGCCGGACTACGTAACAACCTCGTAAAAGCATAAGAAATAAGATATAATACCACCAGATATGGCGGTATACAAGGTACCTCAGGACGTCGAGGCGGACGATAAGCTAATTGGACCGTTTAGTTTCCGACAGTTTATTTATCTGATCGTCGTCGCAATTTCTATGGCTGGAGCCTGGGGGCTTTCGCAGCTTTTCATCCCATTGGCGATTATTCCGCTGCCAATTATCATCTTTTTTGCCGCTCTGGCACTACCACTACGAAAGGACCAGCCGATGGAAGCCTATCTGTCGGCGGTGGTCTCTTTTTATTTCCTAAAATCCCGCAAGCGCTTCTGGATCCCCGATGGTATCGATTCGTTCGTGACTATCATCCCACCCAAGGACGCTGATAGAATCCTGACCAAGGACTTGAACGAGGACGAGGCCACCAAACGCCTGGGTTACCTGGCCGATCTGGTTGATACGCATGGTTGGGCGATTCGTGGCGCTGGAACCGTCGACACCTCAATCAACAAGGATTTGTACTACGAATCGCAACAAACGCCGGATATGTATGATGCTTCGTCACCAGCCGCCCAAAAGCTAGCTCAGCAATTGGACAAGGGTGCGAATGCCCAGAAAAAGGAAGCTATTACGAACATGAAGGCTGCTGCCAAGACGGCTCCAGCCAAGGATGCGAGCACAACTTCGAGCGCCGCAGCGGCTCAAACGACGCCTACAACCGACGAGGAGCCGAAATCCACCTTGCCATCCCTAGAGGAAATCCGGGCCAAACAGAATGCGACCGAGAGCAAACAGTCAAAAAAAGACACGCTAGATGCAATTACACTGGCCAATGCGCTGACCGAACAGGTAAGTGATGAGCGTGGCGTACCTGCAGCCAAGCCCACCCCTGAAAAAGCGACAACAAGCACTAGCGCTTCTACCCCCGATGCTGGTACAATGGTGCTAACCCAAAAACAAGCGAATGAGTTGTCGGAGCAGAAGGATGTATCAGTCCTCACTCTCTCGAAAGAGGCAAACCGGGTAGCCGAAAAGAACAAGGTGTTAAAAAGCGGCGACGAAGTGACAATTTCGTTCCACTAGGTGGGAAGAGGAATAAACAAGCATGCCTCCAAACAGTCAGCCTCAATCTGGTGCACCTGTCCCCGGACAGGCTATTCCTGGCGTACCAGCCCCACCGACTCAGGGGGGTCAGCAAGGTGTGCCCGGCGCCCCTGGTGCTACTGATCAGGCGCGGACACCGCCGCCACCAACAAACCCGAATACAACTCAGAACACCCTGATGTTTTCGGAGCTACGCGACAACATGGTCGTCATGAATGACGGCAGTTTTCGCGCGGTTATTGCCTGTAAATCCATCAACTTTGACCTGATGAGCAGCAAGGAACGCGAAGGTATCGAGTATAGCTACCAGAACTTTCTGAACTCGCTGTATTTCCCGGTGCAAATCTTGATTCGCTCGCAGCGCGTCGACATCGGTCCGTACATCGAACGTCTGACAAACATTCGCCGCGACCAGGAAAACATGCTGCTCAACGTCCTAACGGATGACTACATCGACTTTATCGACACACTTTCGCAGGAAGCAAACATCATGGACAAAACATTCTACGTCATTGTGCCATTCTGGCCACACGGCGATATCAACACCATCAAACGTGGTAGCAAAAGCTTGTTTAGCACGATTTTTGGTGGCACACCGCAACAACGATCAATCGTGGTTGACCATGCAGCCTACGAAAAAGCCAAGGATGAGATCAAGAACCACACCGACGCCGTAATGAGCGGCTTGTTTCAGCTGGGCATCAAGTGTGTGCAGCTAACGACCAAGGAACTGGGTGAGTTGTACTACAACTTTTATAACCCCGATACGGCCGTGCGCGAACCACTGGGTAATTTCGAAAGTATCACCGCTATGTACGTTCGCAAGGGCCAGGGCGAGGCACCAAAGCCACACCTGATTCGTGATGACGCAACACCGAAGGGGATTCAGTCGTAATGGCTAAACGACCTGACGCTGTCGATATTGCCGCCCAACAACGTGCCCGCGAGCAGGCCGAGGTTGAGCAGGCGTTCCAAAAAGGCATCACGACGCTTCGTGATTTGGTGGCGCCATCATCACTCGAGATTCACTCCAGTCACTTCCGTTTGGGTACCAAATACGGCCGTACCATCTACGTCTACGCCTATCCGCGCCAGATTTACACCGGTTGGCTATCGAGTATCATCAACATCGATGAAGTCCTGGACGTCAGTATGTATTTCTACCCAGTTGAGTCCGAAGTTGTCCTGAAAAACCTTCGCAAAAAAGTGACGCAGATGCAGGCAACCATGGCCATCAACACCGAGAAGGGTCGCACCCGTGATCCAGGACTCGAGGCAGCCCTGAGCGACGCCGAGGAACTACGCGATGAAATCCAGGTGGGGTCGGAGCGATTTTTCCGTTATGGCCTGTACATCACCATGTATGCCGACAGTTTGGACGAACTGAACTTCGTGCAACACAAAATCGAAACGATTTTCGGCCAGCAATTGGTCTTTAGCAAGGTCGCATCGTCACAACAAGAGCAGGGGCTGAATTCGACTGTCCCACAGATGACTGACCAGTTGCAGATTCGCCGCAACATGAATACTGGCGCCATTAGTACATCGTTCCCATTCACCAGCGCCGACTTGACGCAGGAAAAGGGAATCCTCTACGGCATCAATATGCATAACAACGGCCTGATTATCTTTGACCGCTTTACGCTAGAAAACGCCAACATGGTGGTATTTGCAAAGTCTGGTTCCGGAAAATCATTTACCGTTAAGCTTGAGGCCGTCCGCTCGATGATGATGGGTGCTGACGTGCTGATTATCGACCCAGAAAACGAGTATCAGAAACTGTCTGATGCTGTTGGTGGTAGCTACATTCGTCTGTCACTAAACTCCGACGTTCGTGTGAATCCGTTTGACCTGCCACGCGTTATCGACACCGACGAGGCCGACGATGCGCTGCGCGCCAACTTGGTCACACTGCACGGTTTGCTGCGTCTGATGCTGGGTGGCGCCAACTTGCAGGCGAGTGGCGCAACCAACGTTGCCGCCATGACCCCAGCCGAGGAAGCCGACTTAGACCAAGCCCTAATTGATACCTACGCTCGTGCCGGCATTACCAGTGACCCACTGACGCACTCAGGTTTGCCACCAACCATGGTCGATCTGTACGACACGCTGATACACATGGAGGGCAGTGGCCCCGCCCTAGCACAGCGCCTGCGTAAATACACAACAGGTACATTCGCCGGTATCTTTAGCCAACAATCAAACATTGATATCAATAACCAAATGGTGGTGTTTAACATTCGTGACCTCGAGGACGAACTGCGACCCGTTGCCATGTATATCGTCCTGTCACACATTTGGAACGTCACCCGTTCACACCTGAAAAAGCGTATGTTGATCGTAGATGAGGCCTGGCAGCTGATGAAGTACGAGGACAGTGCAAACTTCCTATTTAGCCTCGCGAAACGCGCTCGAAAGTACTATCTGGGTGTCACGACCATCAGTCAGGACGTCGAAGACTTTATGGCCAGCAAAATGGGCCGCGCTATTGTCGCCAACAGCTCTATGCAGCTGCTATTGAAGCAATCGCCAAGTGCCGTCGATGTGCTGGCCGACGTCTTTAAATTGACCGACGAAGAGCGCAAACGTCTGAGTAACTTCCCGGTTGGGCAGGGATTATTCTTTGCCGGTGCCAATCACGTGCACGTCCAGGTCGTCGCATCGCGGACCGAACACGAACTCGTCACCACCAACCCTGTCCAGCAACTGCAGCAGGAAGAGCAAAAGCGTATGGAAGAACTTGCCAAACAGCGTCAGGCACAACAGCAAGCGGCTGAACAGCCTGAAGGAATGCAAATTTAGGGGTGATTTGTGGTACAGACAAGCACTCTACCTGACGACGACCTAGCAGGCAACGCAGACGATAGTCGTAACCTTGGTCAACAGGCCTATAACGACGAAGTCGGTGCAAAACCTCTTGACGAGGATGAGCGAGCCAAGCTTGCGGAAATCGAGCAGAATTATGGCAATTCTGGTGGTAGTGATGAAGGTGCGCCCGAATCACTCGAAAATGCGACGCCAGAGCAACAACGCGAAGCAATCGCCGAGCAGGAAGAGGCCGGGGACGAAGAATCCCTCTATTCAGCCTCAGAGGAGACTACCTCGGCGGCGGGCGGCAAGGGCAAAGAGAGCTTCGGTGCAAAACTGTTGGCCGGCAGTAAACGTTTTGGACCGAGCGGTGGCATCATCGGCCTGCTTGTTGGTGGGGCTGGATTCTCGAGCGTTCTTCTCGCACCAGGATCACTGTTGGTTGCGCTGGAAAAGGCTGTTACGAATGATTCCTCTGATTCGACACGAACAAACATTGTATTTCGACGCGCGTATGTCGCAAAACAGTTCTCGAAGGACAAATCAAGAGGAACCACAAAGCTTGAATCTGATTTAACGTCCGTCAGTGCTGACGAAGCTGCACGCTATACGCAGGATGGGTACAAGATTAATCTGAGTCCAGAAGGAACCATTGATAGCCTAGAGTTCCCCGATCACCACACCGTCACAGACGGAGCGGAATATACCGACTACGCCGAGAACACTACCGAAGGCAGACGAGCCACAAGTAACGTACTTGATGTAAGGTCGGCTTTTTTTGAGAATCAAGCCTTCAAAGACACTCTCGGTCGGTACGAGATAGTAAAAGGGGATAGACTGACCCCCTCGGATGACCCTGACCCGGCGAAGCGAAAGGAGGCAATCGACAAGTCGTTTGACGAAAACACCAAACTAAACGAAACGCCAGGTGATGCCAGCGATCCTAAAGTTATAGATGTCAGAGAGAAGGCACTTACAAGCGATACGATTGGAGACGATAGCGGAACAAAACTGAAGCCTCAAGTAGACAGAATAACGGGAGATATTGCCGCAAAGGCCGGAGCTGCCGCCCTGGTGACCGCACCTGTCTCTGTCGGCTGCGCAGTCTATAACGTCGCTAAATTGACCAATGCGACAATCAAAGCAAAATGGGTCTATGATCTTATCAGTTTTGCCTATCCATTCGTCCGAGCGGCGGCCCAAATTGAGGATCAGGGGAATATCGAGCCCTCAGTTGTAGAGGATCTCGCCAACCGATTAACCACTCCGGACAGTGGCGGCAAAACGGCCATGGATTCGCAAGCATTACAAATGGCGATATATGGTGACTTTACGGGCCTGACCGACATGGCAAAAAAATATACATCGTGGGGCTGGGAGCAACAAGTAGATTCTGCCGCAAGTCTCATCGTAAACAACGTGCGTGATGTTTTCGGTAAGGACGGAATAAAGGATATCTGCAGGGGTGCATCGTATGTTCAAGCGGGGGGGATAATTGCATGTGTTAATGACCCGGTGGCTGCTGTCTTTTGCGCAGCTGGGGCCGTCCTGGCACCAATCGCGGAACACTTTCTGTTGCCCGTTCTGGTTGCCCAGTTAGCCAAGCCAGCTCTTCACTACCTAGCAACCGTCGATCTCTCGTCTGCACTCAATGGCGAGGGGCTCGGTGACGCAATAGGTGTAGGCATAGGCTGGTTATTATCAAATAGTACTCTTGGGGCTGGTATGGTAGTCGCAGGTGGTGCGGGCGGATTAGACGCGGTTAAAAACTTCATTTCTAAAACAGACACCCCCTACTTCAATACAACGACACAACTTGCGATTGACCAGGCAAAAGGCGATCCCTGGAATGTGAATAACCAGTACTCGTTCATGGGGCAGATATCGTCAATGCTCAACCCATACCCAACGACCGACGGCACACTATTTAGCAAACTCGCAAGCATGACAACGGTTGTAAACACGACCATTGCGAACATACCAGGTGTAACAGCCCATGCACTGTTTAGCCAGCCATCAAATATGACACTGCAAGATGCCCTGGGTGGCGACGCGGCCGCGATCCGAACAGGTAAATGCTAGGATCAAGGAATGGCTGACTTACATATATTGTGTGATTATTCGGGCAGAC
>JAQGGV010000049.1 GCA_028289185.1 Candidatus Saccharimonadota bacterium | reverse complement strand
GGCCACCCATGAGTGGCTTCATCTTTTCGGCAGCGATTTCCTGAGCCTTTTGCATACCATCGCGGATTGCGATTTCGATGTTGTTTTCCAGGTCTTCGATGTCTTTGAGGTCGACGTAGTCAGGGTTGATTTTTACTTTTTCAACCTTCAACTCGCCGTTGATGGTGATTTCGACAGCTGGATCATCATCTTCGCCACCGGCAACAACAACAACCTTCTGTTTCTTCAGATCTTTTTGCGCTTTACGCAATTCATTCAGCATTTTCATTTGGTCAAAAGCCATTTTGAGTCTCCTTTGTAAT
This sequence comes from Candidatus Saccharimonadota bacterium, assembly GCA_028289185.1. Taxonomy (GTDB): domain Bacteria; phylum Patescibacteriota; class Saccharimonadia; order Saccharimonadales; family Saccharimonadaceae; genus UBA2112. The sequence goes on along the minus strand of JAQGGV010000049.1, from coordinate 3,786 downwards.
TACGCCTATTATACCTTAATTGTACTGCCGCCGACAACCATGCGCAGCATGGGCTCATCCTATACTTACCTATTGATATAGACGTAGAAGCGGTCGCTGTTTTGGCTGTAGGCCGTCGTGACGATTTGCGATGGCAGACCGGGCAGCTTGTTGTGTGCCGTTTGGGTGGCGGCGTAGGGGCCTTGTGCTCGCGGTGCGCTGGTCAGAACGACAATATTTGCATGCGGATTGTAGCGCGCAACTGCTTGGTAGAATGGTCTTTCGTCATTGGTTACGACAATGCGTTTGACGTTTTTGGCGACAATTTCGTTGTTGAATAGCGTTAAATCGTGGCTAAAACTGGTGGCCGTTTGCGGATCGTAGCGGTATCCATCAAAGTATCGTCCCAGACCGGATAGCACGAGCCCGCCAACCAGGATTGTCAGTGGAATCATGCCCACAAAACGCGCATAAGGGTTGACCGGGAACATGTTGTACCACGATCGCAGCAGATAACCCAGACCGCTCGCCAGTAGGAGCAGGATTGGTACAAATGTCACACTGGTAAATGTCGGGTTGATAACCAGTACGGGGATCAACAGAATCAACCATGCTGTCAGCGTATAGCTACGTGCTGTATAACGAATTGTAAATAGCTGCCACATACCTAGCAGGATCAGGATCATCGTACCCAGGCCAAAGACTGGCGTCATCAAATTGCCACTCTGCGGATGGATAAAGTTAAAGTACTGCTGGAATAGCACCTTGAGGTTATGCCAAATGTCTGGCCATGCGTCTGGTGCGCCCAGAAGTTTTGCACCCAGCTGCGGACTTTTGTAAATCAAATAACCCAGCGGTGCCATAATGACGATACTAACGGCAATCAAAATAATGAGGTGCGGGCGCGACATTTTCTTGAGCACGTAGCGCACATGCGGGTGCAGCAACCCAGCGCTGACGATGGCCACGACCAGGTAAATGCTCATTGGCGTATACAGGCTGAGCGGCATTGCGACAAAGAACAAGATTTTCCAAAATCGTTTGTGGCGCTCGGATGTCGTAATCATTGTCGCAATCAGTAGTAGCCAGACCGACCACAGTAGGTAGGTTATACTCCCCGTTCCAGACTGTGCAACATAAATGAACTGCCCTGTCGTAATCATAATGACAGTTGCCAGTAGTGCGATATTTGGGCGGAACCAACGACGCAAAAGAAGCACCGCGCCGATACCGGTAATGGCTGCACAGATCAGCGATGGCACTTTAAAGGCGAAACTACTTGGTCCAAACAAGTCCATACTCAGGCGCTGGGCGGCATAGAACGGCAGGTTCGGTTGAGTCAGCGTCTGGATATTCTGTACGTCCATGGATGCTGTTTTGACGAACTGTGTTGTCTCGGCATCACTAAAACCGCCAGGCACATACAGCCCGGCGACAACCAGCAATGCAACGAACGCGATAATAATCAGGCTATAGCCGATTTGATATCGGAAACGATAGGTAAAAAAATCAGATAGCAACAGTTTTGCCATTCACATTATTATAGCAGATATAACACCTGCGCGACGCCATTAGCATAGGTGTTTTAAAAGCAAACGGCCCCCAGATTTCCCTGGAGGCCGCAGCCTGCTACGTGGGAAATCTGAGGGTCAGGACGGATCGAAGGAGAGTTCTCCGATGCGAAGCTTGTGGTTGTATGTGATGTCTGCGTATCTCCCGTTGTAGGGCACTCTGCCGGCACCATGCCTGCTGTCATTGCAGACTGTCATGCGCACTCGGACGTGGTTGCGGCTTGCGTGTCGCAGCTCCTCGACGCGGCCCTTGAGCGCAATCGATTCACCGAGGCTGTCCGTGAAGTGGAACGTGACAACGACATCGGTCAGGGGCTCATAGTTGTACAACCACGAGTCCGCCAGCCGCGATAGCGACGGGCCAGAGCCTTTTTCGAGTGGATAAGTTACGAGAGACATACGTCTCACCTTTCGTGCATGCCGATGTGTCCACGGCAAGGGACGTTGTGCTAGTAGCACCTCCTGCATACGCATTAGACATATTCTACAATAAAGTAGCTATAAAAACAATTTTGAAGTGTAGATTATTCGCGATGTTTGTCGAGCGACATGAATCGCAGTCGTTCTGGGTGGAAGTACAGCTCGACTTTGCCGACGGGACCATTACGGTGTTTGGCGATGATCAGGTCGGTGATGTTTTCGCGGTCAGTATCTGGGTTGTAGTAGGCTTCGCGGTAAATAAACATGACGATGTCGGCGTCTTGCTCGATTGATCCAGATTCACGCAGGTCGGCCAGCTGCGGGATTTGTGGACTACGTGATTCAACGGAACGCGACAGCTGTGACAGTGCGATCACCGGCACATTGAGTTCACGAGCCAATAGCTTCAAGCCACGACTGATTTCGCTCACCTCTTGTACACGGTTGCCATTATCGCGGCCACTGCCACTAATCAATTGCAGGTAGTCAATCACAATCAAGCCAAGCGGCGCTGTATGGGCGGCACGGCGGGCCTTGGTTCGCATTTCCAGGACGGTCAGACCAGGTGTGTCGTCGATAAAGATTGGCGCTTCGGCCATTTCGCCAGATGCTTCGGATAATTTCGCAAAATCCTCGTCGCTCAGGTTGCCAGTACGAATGTTCCAGGCGTCGACACCGGATACATCGGCCAACATACGGTCAATTAATTGTTCCTTGCTCATCTCGAGGCTAAAGAACAGTACGGATTGTTTGTTGAGCGTCGCGACGTTGTACGCCAAGTTTGTGACCAGGGTTGTTTTACCCATCGCAGGACGGGCGGCCAGGATGACGAGGTCGCTGCGCTGCAGTCCGGCGGTCATGTTGTCCAGGTCACGGTAGCCTGTTTTGACACCACGCAGCGCGCCTTTGTTTTTGTGTAGTTCCTCTAGGCGATCAAAGCTGTCGAGCAGGATTTGCTCGATGCTCGTTAGGTCTTGTTTGAGGCTGGCGTCACTGACCGAAAACAACTGTGCCTCAGCCTTTTCTAGCAGTTCCTGAACGTTGAATTCTTCGTCATAACCCAGTTCCGATATGTCACCACTGGCTTTGATCAGGCGACGGCGGACGGCTTTTTGGGCGACCATTTCGGCGTATGTTGCGGCGTGTGCGGCGGTTGGGACGTAGTTAGTTAGCTCTGTTAAGTAGGCAGAACCACCAACTTCTTCCAAGTGGTCCTTTTTCTTGAGTTCATCAGATAATGTCAGTAGGTCGACGGGTTTGTGGTGTTCAAATAGTCGAATCATGCCATCGTAAATCATCGCGTGGCGCTTGTCGTAAAAGTCGCGTCCCTTCACGATTTCGGACGCATCGGCCATCACGTCCTCGTCAATCAGGACGGCCCCAAGCAAACTCTTCTCCGCATCAACATTTTGCGGTGGAATTTTTGCATCGATGGTTTTTTTGGTTGCCATAATCTTTACACTTCCCTTGGGCGTCCTTAGACTTCGTCTACAGGAACCTCTTTCCCTCCACCCATCATAGCAGCAACTTTCGCAAGCTGTGCGTCCGCTGGGAGTTTGCTGGTTGGCAGCGTGACAATTGTCAGGCCGTCAAACCCTATGCTAGCGAGTGCTTCGTGTAGTTGGGTCAAGTATTTGGCCTCATCTAGTTTGGTCTTGTTGAATTTGCGAACAGCATGGATGGTCAGGGTTTCGCCGTCGAAATCAACCTCGCACTTGTTCAGCACGCTGTGGATGGCGGTTAAGTGTTCCTTGGTATATTCCAGAACTTTAGTCCAGTTAAAATCGTTTATAGACGTTTTTTTAGCCGGCTTTGA
>JAQGGV010000036.1 GCA_028289185.1 Candidatus Saccharimonadota bacterium | reverse complement strand
CGATTCCGAGTTCGATAACTACGTTAAGTACTGTACACAGCGAACTGCGGATGACGGAAAGGGCATAATGCCAATTGGATCATCAACCGCGTCGATAACCGCCGATAATTATGACTGGACTGATGGCTCAAAGTGTGCGCAATCAAACCCGACGATGGACAGTTATGCGACGTATTACAACTGGTGCTACGTGCAGTACGCCACATCCAAACGCGTAAAAAGTTGTACCGACAAAACACCCGAAGCAAACAGCGCCGCCAGCAGTACTGCGCCAACAGGGAATATTGCCCAAGAAGCAGCGGCTATGGGTGGATGGGGCGGGCAGTATCAAGCCTGCTACACCGACGGCGGTGGCCACGGGGATCTCGCGGATTTGCAACGGCGCATTGCTGCCCATTTTGCTGGGCCCGAAAATGGCGTCGACTGCTCGGGCTTCACAAGGGCTGTTGTCTACCAGGCAACGGGCACCGATACGGGGTCAATGTCCACGCAGGATATGTGCGCCGACGCCAGCGGACCAAAAAAATTCTATGAAAAGATCCCGCAGGCACAAGCCCAACCCGGTGACATGGCTATCAGGTGCGACGCACACGTTGAAGTTATCACGGGTGTAAACGGTGGCAAGTTCTCTACGGTTGGATCCCACACCACGGGTTGCGGTCCTGGTTTTGGTCCCTCGCCTGGTAATGAACAGGGGAACGGTAGTTTTGTCCTACGATTCAAGGGCGGAACGGTGTCGGTATAAAACTATGGATAGAAAACGACTTATCATCATCGGCGCTATAGGAATAGCTATCCTCGTTGCTATCATTGGTTATTTTCTACTACAAAAAACTGCGGGCCAAAAGTTCGACACGCCCACAAAATCAGTCGTGAAACAGGGTGAAACAGTCGTTCCGAATAGTAGTGCAGGCGCGCAGTCCACGACCAATTCCGGCGCTAACAGCAGCCAAGCAACCGTCGCCCAGGCGCCACCCACAACACAGGATTATTACAATGCGATCCTACAGACTAACGGTGTTGCTGCCGATGCAGACGGCCAAGTGCGATTCGGAATAACCGATATCAAGGAGCCGCTACCTGGATGGTTTGTCGTCACCGTCACTAAAACGGGTACCGAGCCGAACAAGGTTATATTCCAACAGACAGGCAACGCAAATAGCCCACTGACGGTCGTCGCTGGGCCCGGTACGGACTTTCCGCCGCAGTACATTTCGCTGCCAGATGCAGTCAGGAAGGCGTTATGATAAAGTTTGACAAATTGTTTCGCCGTTTCCGGATGGCGACACTGCTTTTGGCGTGCCTACTCAATGCCGGTCTATCGCCACTGGCGCACGCCGTGGCCCCCTCGGCAACTGCATCGGCTGACGATCTAGAACGCAGGTATCGCGAAACAAACGATGTCCTGTACTACGATCATAGTTGTAGCTCATCGGGCTCAAGTAGTGACGCTTCAGTCGGCAATGGTGACGCTGGTGGTTGCGGTAACAAGGGTGGCAATGACAAGGCGAACGAACAGCAAATATGGGATTACTTGACCGGCCAGTTGGTCAAAAAAGGCTTTAGTAAAGACGATGCCGCAAATGCAGCAGCCGGTATTATGGGCAACTGGCGCCAGGAAAGTAATTTAAACTCCTACGTCGCGGGAGGGTCAGGCTGTGGGTCATCTGCAGCGTTTGGCATTGCCCAGTGGTGTGGCGACCGTATCACCAAAGCCAAGGCTTTTATCGCTGCTCAGGGCAAGCCAGCAGACTGCCTAGGCGCGCAATTGGAATACGCTTGGCAGGAATTAGATCAAAGCTACGGCCCTATGCTTAATAAAATGAAAGGCCAGCCTGCATCGCAGGATGCGCTTATCTTTGACCATGATTACGAAGTATCAACGGACCAAGCAAACGGTAATAACAATCGTGAAAAAAACGCGACGGATATATATAACGAAATCGTTAACGGCCAGTCGCTACCGGCGGGAGTAGGTGGCAGCATCAGTCCCACGAGCAGCACTAGCAGCGCAACAAGCTCAGCCGCTTCGTCAGGTTCGTCGTGTGATAGTGTGGCTGCGGACAACGGCGAATGTAAAAACCCTTTCCGCGACCTAAAGAACTCTAGCGTTTCACGCATTGACGGTGGCTACGACTATGGTGGCACAGGGGGGTCGGGGCCGATTTACGCCGCCTGCCCGGCCCAGATTGTCCTCGTTGATGCGAGTGGATCAGGGTGGCCCGGAAGCCCCGGCGCGTACGTCAAATACAAGATAACATCCGGTAAAGCGAAAGACCTATTTATGTACATTGCTGAGGATTGCACACCCACGGTAAAGGTAGGTGATACTGTCGACACGAACAAATCAATATGTGACTACCAAGACCACGGCACAGAACTGGAAACGGGTTGGGCTTCGGGGGGTGGGGGAACGGGATATGTGGAGTGGAGTGACTATAATAAATCGATATGTGGAGGTAGTTTCCCCTCGAATAGCGGTGTTGATGTCGATAAATTCCTGCAAACGCTTGGGTTAAAACACGACAGCCTCCACTCTGAGTGTGGATCAAGCCATACCCCACCACCGGCAAATTGGCCGAAATGGGGCGGTGATAGCGCGGTTAACGCATAGGATATATGAATATATGACAACAAAACAACGATCAATCCTTTTATACAGCCTCATTGTTCTATTCCTCATAGGCAGCGCATGGATAGTGTATAGCTTTTTTGCGGATGCGACGCTCACGATTACAACCTCAGACGCAACAAATAGCATCACGCTGCAAGAGAACTCCCCAAATTCACATCCAATTGATGTCACCCAAAACACCAAACAAGCGGTCGTTAGGGTCGAGCCAGGTACGTATACCATCGTTGTCGCGAGCGCATCCACTTCCACCAGGCAGGTCGTCAAACTATCTTTTGGAGAACGTAAAGCAGTCAACCTCAACGCCGGCATCGTAACAACTATCACGGGTAATCTGATACCTATAACATCCCTAGGCGCAGACGCGGTCACTGCGTCAAGTGACCACTTGTCGTTCATCGATCGCAATGATGCAAACTATCCACTTTATAATGTTGACTCAAGCAATCATGTCTCGGTACTAGGTGGGAGTAGGTCGTTCCAAACAATTAAATGGGGCACTAATTCCTTTGGTATCGGACTGGTAAAAACTGGCGCTGTTGATTATGAAATTGTCAAAATCCAGGGACAGTCAATCAGTAATGTGACTTTGCCGTTCAAAGTCACGGGGGATATTGGTTTTTCAGTTGCACCCGACGGCAGGTGGTATGTTTCTGATGGTCACATCATTTACAGCGCAAATGGCGACGGTTCATTTACAAAAGTCTATTCAAGTAGCGATTACGTACGTATAGGATCGGCATCGAATCAATCAATCGAAATTACCCAGCAGCCAAGCGGCGCAAGTCGCCCGACGAGCATTGCAGTTCTGCATAACGACGGAACGAAATATCAAATTGCTGGCGAATTGTACGAGGCAGCGTGGTCGCCATCCGGGAACAAGTTGGTAACGAGTGGTGAGCTGACAGGTGTGTTCGACACCCAGCTGAACAAGATTGCTCAAATGCCAGATAATAATGTCGTTGCACCGATCTGGATCGACGATAATACAATCCTCTATATCCAGGGGAGTGATATATGGCGCTATAGTCTCGATAGTGGCAAATCCGACAAGGTTGCAGCGATTGATCCGCTCGTTGGTAATTTCTCGGATATCCGTATGAGCGACGACCATGCCTATGTATATGCGACCGTTGATCGTACTGGATTTGCCATCACGACCCTGGATTTATACCGATTCGGTCTGAACAATCAACAGCCGACAAACGATTCGTCGGTTGCCCAGAAGCTCCTCGTCGTACTACCTAGCAGCGCACCTATTTGTATTGCCAACGTCATGAATTTCTCTGCAACATCAATTGTTATGAAGAGAAACTCGACTAATCAGGACTGTGTGAATACGACAAAGAATTCCATTGTTAGCTCAAAGACTCTTGATAGCGCAAGCGTTAACGTGCTGAACTTCCAGTATCTTCAATAGTTTGCTTGTGTCGGAATTTGAATTCCAGCACGAGAACAGCGATAACAATAGCGATCAAAATAGTGATGGCAGCAGCCAAACCAAGTGAATTCTGCCTCGTCAAATCCTGCGAGAATTCATTGATTTTGTCCTGCCTATAGACAATCAGATACAGTGATGCCAGACCCAATATAAAAGTAGAGAGAGCCGGATATGAGCGAAGTCCGAGACGCATTAGTGCAGCAAGGACAATCGAGTAGGCAACGTAGATAGCAAGTGGTAATAGTATGTACTCAACACCCCATTCATTACTCGTAATACGTGACAGTATTGGCGGGAGAGCTATGACTAGTAGCATCGGCACCGTGCTCGTCAAAAGCAACTTCACTATAGGTGAAAGTCTGACACGTGGCTGCCGCAAAGTTGACCCATAGGTAAGTACCCCAAGCATTATTATTACTACTACTGGCAATACAAACCAAGCATTGATGTAATTTCGTGACAAAGAATCGATAAATAGAAGGGACCACATAATTACTGCCGCGATTCGTGCATCATCACCAACGATGAATTTGCGCCAAAAGCCAAAAAAACTGCGAATGTATTTCACGATTTTTTGTCCGCTACCAAGTCGCGTATAGGATCGCCCGCACGAAGGAAATTAATCATAAACAGCGAGAATGTTACATAAATCACTAATAATTACAGAAGCGCCCACTCACCAAGCGGCCATATAATCCCAACGCCCTCAGAGCCGAAATACGTTCCAAATGTTGTCAACAGTATTCCTACCGTCAGTTTCATCCAGCTTTCTGGCACGCGCGATAGTGGTTTATGGATTACGACGCCAAGTAGCGCAACAAACAAAAGCGCTGCAAGTGATGCGCCAATCCCAATCCCAATTTCGCCCCTCGCGCTGCCAAAGATGATCACGATAAAGACAACCTCAAATCCCTCCAACAGTACACCCTTGAATACCAAAACAAAGCTATACCAATCAATCGAATCTTTTTTACTTTTGGGTGCCTTTTTTGCACTTGCGGTGAGTCTTTTATATATTTTTTCTTCGTCACGCGATTCTAATACACCACCAATACGCAGAATCGCCTTTTTCATCCACTGCAAACCAAAGATAAGTAGCAGGCCGCCGACGAGTGCCCAAAGTGGCATAATCGGCACGTTTCCCTCGCCGGTGACACGTGCAAATATCGAGTAAAAAATCGCCACAACTACCGCTAGTGTCACGATTGCCGCCCCCGTTGCAATAAGTGCTGTCCGCCAGCCACGAGTAATGCCAAGCGCTAAGATAATTGTTAACGCCTCGACCATCTCAACAGTCGTCGCCACAAAAACCGATAGCCACAAAAACAACTGATAGGACGTCATATCATTACCATTATGACACAGTGAATGAGCCCATTTAGCCACAAGCCTATTCATCTCTATAATTTTATTTACACAAAAACAATTTTGTGGTACAATATACACGAATTGAGACCTCTGTTGTGAGAGCTGATAATCTAACTAAAAATCAGGACGAAAAGTATGCCCATTTACCAAGTGCGCAACTTCGTCATACGGAACAAGCTGGAACCCCTGTGGAGCCGGACTTTTATAGTGGCTCGCAGCTCTCGTCCAACCGCCACGATGCCGGACTTGGCCGTGGCCAAGCCGATGTTGCAAACGATGTCCTAGGCGTACGCGACGGCGAGGAACGAGGCAGCTTCATCAAAAGCATCGGCACGCCCGCCGCAGCGCAAAACAAACCTGCCAAAATTCAGCAACTCTTTACTGGCAAAAATCTCCGTAGCAAAGCATCTATGTTGACTGCTGTTTCATTATTAGTTGGTGGTGGTGGATTTATGACCGTCATGTTTGCACCAGCATCGGCAATTGTGCAGATGAAAGAAATCTTTACCCAATCGTTCAACGACCAGCTCAAGGCTGTTGACTCCCGCTCAACCTCACTCATAAAAGCCAAGTTTAAGTCCGGGGGCGCCGAACCGTGTGGCGCCGTTAAGATCAAATGCGAGCTTGGCGAAATGACCGACAACGAGGTGAAAGACTTCGAAAGCAAAAATGAAAAAATCAAAATCAACCGAACCGATATCGTCGATGGTAAGGGCAAGATTGCAAGTATCGTCTTTACCGACGAGGGCAAAGCGCCTGAAGTCTACCGAACTGCCGACCAGTTCAGCGCAGCGCTCCAAAACAGCGAAGGTTTTCGCACTGCGTGGGGTACCGTCGATAATCCAACCTTCAAAAGCGTCAGCGACCCAACTAGTCGAGAGGTTTTCGCCAAAGACAAGGCCAGCAAAAATTATGACCTTACCGGGCAGAACGACGAGGAGCGCCAGAAAAAACTCAACGACATCGCCGGTGGCCAGGAAAATATCGAGGCCGCCAGCCTGACAAAACACACCGACAAGGATGGCAACACAACATATACCGACGATAGCGGCCATACACTCTCGCAATCACAAGTCGATGAGGCTGGCAAAATATCTGACAACGCAAGCGTTCTACAAAAAGCAGGCGGGCTGACTGGTGTTGTCGCAGGAACAGCCGAAAAAGCAGTTGCGGTCGACTCAATAGCCGAGAACACCTGTAGCGCGTGGACAGGTCTGGGCGATATTAGCATTGCTGCCAAAACCGTCCAAAAACAACAGGAAATAAGAGAAGCGTTAGCACTCGTACTGACACTCGCGGATAAAACCAAAGCCGGTGATGCAAGTGAAGAGGCGACAAACTTTGCTGGTAATATTTTGATGAAATCGCAACCAGACAGTCAAGTTATCGATGATTCAAAATTAAGTAGCCCCTCAACAGGTAAGCTTCCATTGATAAGTGACCCCGAGAAGGGTGGCAACGCATTCGACTCGTTCCGTTACAAGGTAGAATCGTCTGGCATCATGGAAAAGATGTCATCGCGCGCATCGAAATTCTCATTCACCGGTGGCTCTGCCGCCATCATTGACGCCATTCGTTCCGCCGTATCCAAGGTTGTGACAGGTGGTAATTCCAATCCTAAAGCAATCAACAAAGCCTGCGGCGTCGTTCGAAATGGTTTTGTACGTATTGGCGCACTGGGGCTTGGAGTTGTCACCGGTGCCGCAACGCTCGGTATAGCCACGGCGGTCCAGGCTGGTTTATCTGTTGCCTGGAGCATCGCACAACCAGCAATCGAAGCAAAAATTGGCGACATCATGACTGGTAATATCGTCAACAATGTATATGGTCTCGATGCTGGTGAGGTAGTTGGCAACGGTACTGATGCACTTCTGAGTGACATTGCTCAAGCACGCGGCATGCCACCAGTCACCGACCAAGCAGGTATGGATTACATCAGTCAGAACCGCCAAACGGCATCGGCCTACAATCAGGACCAGCAGTACCTAGCACGAGGTACACCATTTGATGTAAACAATCGTTATTCATTCCTGGGATCGATGCTGTTCAACTTTACACCGACAATCCTAGAATCACGCCAAAACACGTCGGTCGCCATGATGAATATGGCCAGCCTGATTCCGACAACATTCGCAACCATTTCCGGAACTGTCCATGCGGCAAATGCGTTGCCAGACGAATATTTCAACTCTTGTCCAGACCTGGATTACCAATCGTATAGTATCAAAGCCGACCCTGGCTGTGTCGTCCGTCACTACATGCCACAGAATAGCCTAAATCTTGACCCGCTCGACAACGCCCAGTGGATGTCCGACACAGGCAACATCGATCCAGACAGTGATACGGGCGAGGCAAAGGACAATGGTCAATCATGGAACTACGTTAAATTCATGACTCAATGCGTCAATCGAACACAGCCATACGGTGATGGCAGCGACGAAGACCAAGGTGATGGCAGCGCCTGCTATAGCACGGAAAACGAACCGCTGAACATGCATTTTCGTACCTACACCATGGACCTATCAGTAGACGGGGGCCAAAAGGATCACGAACAATCAACGCCAATTACAACCGGAGCCGGCGACAACACCAAGGCTAAAGCTGGACCAAACGGTTGGGTCTTTCCGACCGTTGCCAGCGACCTGATTACACGCAAATTTGGCGACAGTGGCTTTACTGGAGTTGATTTGGCCGGAAGTAGCGTGGCACTAACCAATCAGCAACCAATTTACGCCGCCAAGGATGGGATTGTTGTCGCCGCTGGCAAAGCAGACGGTTACGGCAACTGGGTTGTTATCCAACACGATGCCGATGCCACTGGCAAAGTATTCTACAGTGTTTATGGAAATATCGATGATGACGGTGTACTAGTGTCCGTTAATCAGAAAGTGAAGGCGGGGGATCAAATTGCGAAGATCGGTAGCGCCGACATGATAAACGGCCCCCATCTCCGTTTTGAAGTATGGGATGGATCGCCACTTGCCGGCGGCAAATCGATTGACCCAACATCGATTGTTGAAGGCGCGCGACCGGTCGCAAGCGGGGTTTCAACATGATTCGGCGATTACTTAGTTACATGTTTGTGACTATTATCGTCCTGTCGCAGTTGGTCAATGTAGTCGAGGCGAAGGGTTTTGACGAGAATTTCTTTTCGAACAACAGCATCCTGTTCTATGACCCAACCTGTCCGAGCGAAACATCCGATGGCATCATGACGTTGACTGGCAAAAATAATTTGGAAAACATCCTGCAATTCTTTATGAAAAAGGGGCTAACACTAGCACAAGCAGCAGGCATTGCCGGTAACTTCGAAGTGGAGTCCGGACTCGACCCAACAATCATTCAGGGCGGTTCACACGCAACTGCCGGAAGTAATTTCAAACCGAGCGCTGGTGTTGGTTTTGGGCTAGCACAGTGGACATCTGGCGGGCGACAACAAGGACTTGTACAAGAAACCGCGTCACTCGGAGTCGATATCACAAACCTGAATGGACAGTTAGCCTATGCCTGGAAAGAATTGTCCGAGAACTACCCGCAAACATTGAGCGCACTCAAAGCAACCGATGATCCCGTGCAGGCTGCGGTCGCTGTTCATGACGGCTACGAAAGCTCGGCCGACTCGCACGAAAAGGTCGTTTCGGTCCGTGGCGGTAACGCCAAGAAATTCTATGATGCATACGTCGATGCACCAGCACTCGCCGGATCAACCAACGGCAGCCAGGGTGCACCCGACACAAGCGGCACAACGCAACCATCACCATCACCATCACCGGATGTCGTCGGTTCAATGAGTAATAACCTACCAACAGACGGATCGTCCACAACCACAGGCGGTTCCTGTACCGCTGGTGGCTTCTCGGGCGGTGACCTGGGCAAGACAACACTGGCGTATGCCTGGCCACAATACGCCGTTCGCACCGACCAAGAACCAGCCTATGCCGATGCTGTTCGTAAAGCCGCTAGCCTCGGTGAATATACCGGTGGCAATGGCGGCAATGACTGTGGCGGGTTCGTCACGCGCTTAATGATAAATAGTGGTTTCGAAAAGCGCTACAACTCAAATGGCCATGGTGGTGCAACAACAGCACAGGAAGCGTGGCTAAAGCAAAACTGGACCAGGATTAGCGACAGCGATGTTCGTGATGCCAGCAAACGCCAGCCCGGTGATGTGGCCGTAAATAGCGAACACACCTATGTCTACGTTGGCCAAATTCCAGGCTTTGGCTCAAAGATCGCCTCGGCGTCACTTGGCGGACCCGAGCGTTCACCAATGGCTGGCCACGAAAGCGCGACTGACACGTCATTTGATTGGTACCGTAAATCAGTCGCTCTGACGGAGGCGCCAAAGTAATGTACTACGAACTCATCCAAAGAAACAAACGTCGTATCGTTATTGTATGCGTTGTCATTTTTGCTCTGATTATCGGTGGCGCCATTTATACCTACGCGATCCGTCAGGGCAAAACCGGCGTCGTTGTCAGCGCCGTGCCAAGCGATGCCCAGATTACATTCAATGGGCAGAGTGAAGGCAACGGCACCGATTGGGTAAAGGACGGTAGCTACACAGTTACCGCTAAAAAGGATGGATACCAAACACTCACCAAAACAGTCCTCGTATCTGGCGATAAACCCCAAAACGTCGTTGCTTTGTCACTGACAGCATCAAGCGATGATGCCAAGAAATGGGCAAACAACCACGCCGACGATTACCAGAAAAACGAGGAGTATGGTGCAATCGAGGCAAATGTAAACGGCCAATATTTTAGCAGTCTTAACCCAATAACTTCTAAACTACCGTTCCAGGATCCATATTTCACTATCGGCTACATTACCAACAATGACAACGTGTCCATCACACTCACAATCACGACGCCATCACCACGCTATCGTTTTTATGCCGTCGAAAAAATCAGACAGCTTGGTTACGATCCGACTGATTTCAAGATTGTTTTTAAGGATTTCAAGAATCCACTTGTTACTGGGGTGAAGAAGTGAGCGATCGACTAAAATTCATCCTAATCGTTACCACGGCGATTATCATTGGCGCTGGTTCGGTTGCCTATGGCGCAGCGACCGCTCCCAAACCTATCCCAAAGCCCGTCGCCACCGTTCAGCCAATCAGCAAAACTGAACTAGCGGCAGAACTAAAAGCCGAGCAACCAACAATCACCAGCGTCCTAACCGCAAGTTACCCATTGGTTGAGACTAACTACTTAATTAATCAGGGTCAGTTATTTGACCAGGGTCAGTGGTATGGCACAACCCTTTCGTACAAGGGAACCGATTCATTAAATCGCGATACGCTGCGCGTCCTCATGCAAAAAAAGCAGGGGATATGGATACTCCGCACGTTGCCACCTCGTCCACTTCTTTCAACCGTTGAATTTCCTGACGTACCAGAATCCATCCTAGATGAAATCAATAAAGCGATTAGCTTGCCGGGCGACGATGCGACCCCCGCCGCTAGCGCAAACGTATAACTTTTGCGCTTCCCAGAACCTCCGGTGGGTTAGTGCTGGTCATAATGATTTGGTGGTTTTGGAATTTCGTCGCCAAGTGTGACTGACGTTTGTCATCAAGTTCACTCAGGACGTCATCAAGCAGCACAATTGGCGGCTGATCGGTGACCTGCTGAACAATGTCCACCTCCAGGAATTTGAGTGCCAAAATAATCGTACGAACTTCACCACGCGACGCCGACCCAATCGCCGGTGCATCGTTGAATCGAAATAACACGTCGTGTCGGTGTGGACCGATACTAGTAAAGCCCAGGATTTGATCACGTTCAGTCCGCGCCTCAAGTTCTGATAATAATTTCTGTTCCGTATGGTCAATAACCGTATGGGAATAGTGTAGCGACACAACATCCCTTGTTTGGGCGATCGTGTTATAGGTTGGTTGCAGCCCAGCATTTAAACGCTCAATGAGGCGCACACGCATATCAATCATTTGCGCACCGTATTTTGCCAGACTAACATTCCAGGCGAATAGTTCGTCGGTTGCAACCCGACGCTTTAGTAGCTTGTTGCGCTGCAGCAGAGCCCGCTCATAGCGCCGGACGACCTTTCCGTAATCAGGTATCAATTCTGCCGCAAACCGGTCTATAAACTGCCGACGACGCGACGGGGAACCATGCAATAGACGAAGGTCCTCCGGTTCAAACAAGACAATTGGATAGCGCGACGTGGTTGGTAAACGAATATTTGCTTTGTCATCGACGATGAATTGTTTTTTCTTGGGCGCATCCGGCTGATATTTCACTGTTCGGTCCTGGTTATCCAACTTCACATCTACGCGCCACCAGTCAGCTCCGCGACGAAGTAATTCACTATCCGTTCCCTTGAACGACTTGCCGCCGAGTGCAACCATAATTGCCTCGATAAGCGATGTTTTACCACTACCATTTGGGCCTGTAATAACCGTCACTGTATCTGATAGTGAGCGTGAAAATTTCTTATGTGAACGAAAGTTTTCAACAGACAGTGACTGTATGATCATACTAACTCTTTAGAGGCATGATGATGTGCTGGTAATCGGTCGTTTTGCCGTCGGTTGCAGACAAAACACAGGGGGATAGTTTGCCACTAAAGCGGAAGGTGACCGTTTCGCCGTCGATGACATTTAACGCCTCCGTTAGGTAGCGAGAATTGAGTGTTACTTGGCCATCGGCGGTTACTTCGGCAGCAGCTTCGGAGGTGTTTTCACCAAGTTCACTGGCAACAGAGTGGAGTGATAGTTGGTCTTTTTCGGCGTCGGCTGTCACTGTGACGCTGCCACCTGATTCACGGGCGAACAATCCGGCGACCTTCGTGATTTGCGCAAAGTCAGCGCGGGGAATCTGAACAACCGATTCAGACGAAGCTGGAATAAGTTGACGATAGTCCGGGAAATTACCATCGATTAATCGACTCGTGAGTTCGGCATCATTCAGACGGAAACGAACCTGTGACTCGTCAAATAATACTTCAACCTCATTAATGTCTTCGTTCAGGATACGTAGAACCTCCTGGAGGCTTGTCGTTGGGATAATCGCCGACACTTCACTCTTTGTTGGGATGAGTTTTTTCTCTGACAATCGATAACCATCAGTTGCCGCCAAGTAAAGTGATCCATTATGTGAATGCCAATATACACCAGTGAGGACTGGGCGAGTCGCGTCATTGCTTGCTGTTAGTATCGTTTGCCCAATTGATTGTTTTAATAGGGACGTATCAATTGCGTAACTAACCGCTGTTTTGTCATTGATTGTTGGGAGTTCAGGGAATTCATCGGCCAAGATACCGTTAATTGTTGAATTATATCCATCGGCGGTGATGTGAAGTTTATTGTCGGTAACTTTCAAAGTAACGGCTGTTTTAGGTAGGCTGGTTACAAATTCAGTAATCAAACGTGCAGGAACAGTAATTGCACCTTCGTTAATAATCTTGGCACCAATATGGTGGGTTGATGCAATCTCCAGATTTGTTGCTGCAACCATTAAACGATGTTCGTCGGTCCGCAGTAGGATATTACTGAGTATTGGGAGTTGGGTTTTGGAACTTGCCACGCGCGACGCCGCACCCAGTGCCCGAGCAAGATTTTCTTGTGTGACGGAAAGTTCCATTGTTATTACCTTTCTTGATTTATAAATTTGTCGTTGTATTAGTAGGCTATGTGGAAAGTGTGAATAAGTGTTTGTGTGACGGATGTAAAATTGCTGTTTGGATGTGTGGAAAGCTGTGTGTGGAAAGAGGGTTAAATATGGGGAGGTATCGGTACTTGTACACTGCTTGGTCGGTTCGTTTTCTGTGCGATTTGGCTAACTGTGGATGATCGTTGACAGGTAATGGACTGGTTCTTCGACGCAAAGGCACAGGTTTTCCCCATGCTCTGAGTAGTGTATTAGGCATAGAGTCGCTCCCGAATTTCCGCCACTTGTTCGCGGATGACAAAGTCTAGTTTGATTGATTTCTCAATCTTTTCGACGGAGTGAATAGCTGTTGTATGGTCTTTGCGGCCAAGTTCCATCGCAATCTTAGGAAAGCTGAGGTGTAACTCACTTCGAAGCAGGTACATAGCGATCTGACGAGGCGTCACGATGTGCTTGTCACGCTGTGCACTACAAATCTCTGCTATAGAGAGTGAGAAGTACTTGGCAGTTTTGTCGATGATTTGTTTAGCGGACACATGTTGTGGGCGAGTCCGACGGACATTACCTAGCAATCCCTCAGCCGTTGTAATGTCAGGAGTAATCGATCGCATCTCGGCATAAGCCAGGAGTTGATTAAGTGCACCTTCAAGTTCACGGATGTTCGTCTTGATGTTATTTGCGAGGTATTCAACCGTATCACGGTCAAGCTCAACACCTGATAATGCCGCCTTGGCCTCAATGATGGCACAGCGAGTTTCAAAGTCTGGCATTTGGATGTCGATCGACATACCCATCTCAAAGCGACTTCGTAGACGTTCGGTCAGGGTAGGGATACTACGAGGTGGTTTATCGCTGGTGATGATAATCTGTTTGTTGTTCTGGTGTAGTGCATTAAAGGTGTGGAAGAATTCTTCCTGAGTCTTTTCCTTGTTGGCGATAAACTGCATGTCGTCGATAATCAGTACATCAACATTGCGGTATTTGTCCGAAAAACCCTTTTTCTTGAAACGAATACTATCCAAGAATTCCTTTACAAATGTCTCGCTACTTATATAGGTCACATGCGCGTCTGGCTGGTTTTTCATAATTTCATTACCAACTGCTTGAGCTAGGTGAGTTTTGCCTAAACCAACGCCGCCATAGAGAAAGAGAGGATTGTATTTAATACCTGGATACTGCGCAACGGCTTGGCAGGCGGTGTAGGCAAGGTCATTACTCGACCCAACAATAAAGTTACTGAATGTGTAGCGAGGATTCAGACTACCGATTGGCGCCAGTGGCGTGCGCATACTTGGGCGATCGGCTAGTGGAGAATTGACGGTTGTTTCGCGACTCATGACCGAGCGCTTGCTGGCGGTTTTGACGATATATTCAATTTTGGCTGGCTCGACGCCATTTTTAGCCAGAACTTCTTTGATTTGCTCGGTAAATTTTACCTGGAACTGACGAACGGCAAAAATATTCGGTACGGCAATCGTGACGAGTTCGTCGGTTGATTCGACAAGCTCAGTATTCTTGAACCAAGTGATAAAGGTGGAGTGAGGAATTGTCAGTTCAATTTCCCCTAAAACACTTTGCCATAAAGAATGCTGCACGCTTCCCCCTCACTTGGATAGTTATTGTGTGTCACATATATGCAACGGTAATACCTTCTACTATAGGTCAGCCGGCAGTTTTCCACAACTCCAAATGGTGTAAATACGGTAGGGTCCTAATAGAGAGGCGAGTTATCCACAATTATGTCCCTCATCTATTAATGTGTGGATAAAGGTTCAAGTTCCGTGGATAACTCTGGACCTGGTTCAATACTTTCATCGCCCTCCTCCCTTCCGCTCCGGGAGCATCTTTGTTTTGGTCAGGATGTTCTCGGGCTACAGTCGCTTCACGGAGGCTTAGGAAGTATTAAACGAGGTTCCACCCCTTGCAAAATGGCACAAAATACGGTAGAGTAGGAAAGTTATGCCAAAAAGGACACACCAACCACACACTCGTCATCGTGCTCGTACGCACGGTTTCAGGGCGCGTATTTCGACCAAGGCTGGTCGTGCCGTGCTTAAGCGCCGCCGACTTAAGGGCCGCGCTCAAATGAGTATTTAGTAGGAGGGGCTCGCCCCTCCGTTTCTTTTGTGGAGTGAATCCACGAAAGAAACTCCACCCCCTAAAGGCCGTGCTACGCACGGCTTCTTGCGTACCCTGTATACTATTAGTTATATGATTCCGTTCAAAAATCGATTTCACGGCCACGGTAGCCTGCGCTATGTCTATGCGCATGGCCACGCTGTGCGGTCGCATTTGCTGACGCTCAAACATTCGTCACATCCCAAACGCAAGGAACCACGCATCGCGGTTGTGATTAGCAAGAAGGTAATCAAAGCTGCGGTTGGTCGCAATCGTGTTCGCCGCCGGTTGTATGAAATCGTGCGTCAGGAACTGCCAACGATTCAACCAAACAGCGATATTGTCCTGCTGGTCTTTTCGGCCGAGGTGTTTGCGCTACCGCAAAAAGAGCTCGAAGATAGCGTCAAACAGCTTCTGGCATCTGCTGGCGTCTATAAAAAATAGCCAAAAAGTGGTACTATAGGGTGAAATTACTTTTGACCACGAAGTGGAGTGTGAGAACAAAACGTGAACATCTTTGAACTGCTTATTGTCCAGCCTTTGTTCAACTTGTTGATGCTGCTATACGCAGTTATCCCAGGTGGCGACTTTGGTTTGAGTATTGTACTCTTTACGATTATTCTGCGACTTGCCATGTATCCACTGGTAAAACGCCAGCTGCACCAGACAAAAGCAATGCGTCGCTTGCAGCCAGAACTCGAGGAAATCAAGAAGCGCACCAAGGGTAATCGCCAAGCCCAGGGTGTTGAAATGATGGAGCTGTACAAGCGCCACGGCGTCAGCCCATTCCGATCAATTGGTATCCTTATTATTCAGTTGCCAATCTTTATTTCGCTCTACTCTGTTATCCAGATCTTTACGCTGCATCGTGATCAGCTGACAAAATGGACTTATGATTTCATCGAGAACATCGGACCAATCAAGCACATCATCGAACACCCAAGTGCATTTAACGAAAAGTTTCTAGGTGTTGTTGACCTAACGCAACACGCGTTTTCGGCAACAGGTGTCAACGGCATCCTGGTCGTGCTGGCACTGGTCGCGGCTATCGGCCAATTCATCCAAAGCAAACAGACGTTGCCACAAGCAACTGGCCAACGACGGCTCCGTGACATCCTGAGCGACGCAGCCAACGGCAAAGATGCCGATCAGTCCGACATTAACAACGCCATCATGGGCAAAATGATCTATGTTCTACCACTGTTTATGCTCTTTATCATGCTCAGTCTGCCAGGCGCAATTGCGCTCTACTATGCGACCTCAACCCTCGTTGCTGTTATCCAGCAATCAATCATTTTGCGCGACGACGAAACTGAGCTTGAGGAAATTGCTGACGAACATCCAAAAGCTACTCCTAAAAAGGCAACTGCCAAGGCGCAAGCCCGCGCAGCCGTGGCACAGGAAGCAACCGTAACGCGAATTGTGGCGAAGGGCGCGAACCCATCAAAGCCTAAACAGCGCAGTAAGAAGGGGAAGCGATGAACGCGAACGAATCACTCGAATTTGCCAAGAAATACCTTGCGGATTTACTGACGTTTTTTGAGGTCAATGTCGAAATTGAGGCGAGCCTAGAAGAAGACGTCATCGAACTGAGTGTGCCATCAACGGAACTCAATAGCCTGTTGATCGGCAAAAATGCCGAGACACTCCGTAGCTTGCAATACATTGTATCGACCATACTACGTGGTAAGGATGCCGAACTGACTCGCGTAAATATCGACGTTGCTGACTACAAAAAACAGCGCGAAGAAAAAATCGCCAAGCAGGCCAAAGAATGGATCGAGGAAGTCCTGAAGACTGGCGATTCAAAAATCGTCCATATCAATGCCGCTGACCGTCGGATTGTTCATCACGTTGCCAGTGAATATCCAAACATTCAGACCTTTTCCGAGGGCGAAGGTCGCGACCGACACATCGTTATCGCCCAGCAATCGTCATAGTTAGGAGGGGCTTGCCCCTCCGTTTCATTTCCAAAATGAATTCGGAAATTCACTCCACCCCCTAACGCCCACGCTGCGCATGATTGCTTCCGGCTTAACTCTTCTTTTTGAGGACTTCGTTATAGATGTCGAGGGTTTGTTTGGCCATTCGCTGCCAAGAGTATAGTTCCGTGCGTTTATGACCCGCTTCGATTAACCGATGTCGTAGGCTTTTATCATTTAGCAGCTTACCCATGACTTCGCTCATTTCGGCAATATCGTCGGGGTTAAAGTAGATTGCTGCCTTGCCATAGACTTCAGGTAGGCTCGTCCGATCGCTACTAGCAACTGGTGCGCCGTGTTTCATCGCTTCCAGACCGGGCAACCCAAAACCTTCCATGTATGAGGCAAAGATGTAACCGCGACAATGCTCGTATAGCCACGCCAATTGTTCATCGCTGGCAAAGCCAAAGAAATCAACATTCGTAAAGCCGTTTGTCAGTACCCAGTCCTCGAGCTCACTACTCGAATCATCGCGTTTGCCAACGACAACCATACGAAGCTTGGGGTCGCGCCACAGCATCGCCTGCATCGCCTCAATGGCATTTCGGTGGTTCTTGTATTCCTCGGTTCGCCCAACCATCAACAGAAATGGTACGTTCTTGTACTTACTGACGGGTTTCGGACTGGTAGATACCAGGTCGGCCGATTCATGGGTGACCGTGATCTTATCCTTTGATATACGGTGGAACTTCATGACGTCGTCGGCGGTGTATTTAGACGGGGTAATGATGTGGTTGCTGCGGCTGATGACACTATGGAGTAGGCTACGAAAGATGATTTGCTTGGTACGCAGTGCGGCCTTGCTCATGTCGTCGTTTTGCTTGATTCGTAGCAGGTTCAGGTCATGGATCGTCGTCACAGACAATCCATGATAGACAACGGGCTGCTGTGGCATACAAAAATGCACCAAATCAGCCTTTAGCCGACGCAAAAAGCGACTAAACGCAATTTGTTCGTCAAAGGTATACTGCTTGAAATCGGCAACTTTGACCGTAAAGTTCGATCTGGTTGGTTTCCAGTAATCCTTGTCCTTTTCCAGAACGAGGATAATAAATTCATGGGGCGAATCGAGCTGCTCCAAATAGGTGACGAGTCGTTCGACGTATCGGCCTGTCGATGTCGAAATAATGCGAGCATCAATCGCAATGAGCATTTATTTCTTGGCCTTATTTTTGTGATATTCCTCGACCAGGTACAGCGGGCGTTGCTTGGTTTCGTTAAAGATTCGACCTATATATTCACCGATGACACCCAGCGACAGTAGCTGTACGCCGCCGATAAACAGCATGACCGCCAGTAGTGACGAGTAACCACCGCCAGTTGGAACGCCAAATAGCGGGCGAATAAGCAAATAGAGGATGTAGATGAAGGCCACAAATGATACCAAAATGCCAAAAACCGATGCGATACGTAACGGTGCTGTTGTAAATGATACAATACCATCGATAGCTAGGTTGAACAGTTTGAAATAGTTCCATTTAGTCACACCGGCAGCCCTAGGGTCACGAACATAGGTAATTTCCTTTTTCTTGTACCCAATCCAGCTGAAGAAACCTTTGGTGTAGCGTTCGCGTTCGCGGATTTGTTTGAGCGCATCGATACAACGGCGGTCGAGCAGACGAAAGTCACCGGTGTCACGCTGAATCGGTATGCTCGTCGAGCGCTGTAATACCTTGTAAAACAGCGCTGATGTCGTTCGTTTGAACCACGATTCACCCAGGCGTTTGGTACGACGGGCGTAGACATCGTCATAGCCATCCTCCCACAGGTTCAGCATATCCGGGATGAGTTCTGGCGGATCTTGCAAGTCGGCGTCGATGATAACCATGGCGTCGCTATCGACATGATCGATACCGGCGATCATGGCAATCTCCTTGCCGAAGTTACGCGACAGGTTCACGTAACTGATGCGATGGTCTTCTATGGCTAATTCTTTGAGCAAAGGGAGTGTTCCGTCATTGCTGCCATCATTCACGAACAGGAACTCAAATTTGTACTTGGTCTCGCTATTTGCGAGGCTTGATAGTCGTTCGTATAATTTTGGCAGCACTGGCTCCTCGTTGTAAGCGGGGATCAGAACCGTGATGGATTTTGTCATATCGTTAGTATATCACTTTTTATCAGAGGTGACGGCAGTTAGCAGACTCGTGATACTTGTTGAGGTACGGGCACCATTCCGACGCAGGTAGTCCGTTTTGGCTTTGGCAGATTCCTGTTGGCTGCCCAAGATAGCTCCGGCGTGGCCCAACTGTACGCCCTCTGGTGCGTGATGACCTGTTACATAGGCATAGACAGGCTTGCTGACGTGTTCGGCTATGTAGTCTGCCGCCTGGTATTCAGTTGTGCCGCCGATTTCACCGATCAACACAATACGATCAACGTCTGGGTCATTTTGGAACAATTCCAAACAATCGGTGAAGCCCGTTCCGTTAATCGGGTCGCCACCGATACCGATGACGTATTTTTGGCCGACCCCATATTCGGTCAGACCAGCCATCGCCTCATAGGTAAGGGTGCCACTACGGCTAACGATGCCAACAGTGCCGGCTAGTCCCATGGCTGCCGGAATGATACCGAGTTTAATGATGCCGGGCATCAGAATTCCCGGACAGTTTGGCCCGATTAGCTGGCTACTCGACTTCTCTAAATGTTGTCGGATTTGCAACATATCATGTATCGGAATACCCTCGGTGATACAGACAATCAACGGAACTTTTGCGTCAATTGCTTCTAGGATTGCGGATTTAGCGAATGCTGCCGGTACAAATATGACGCTCGTATCAACCGACATATCGTTCTGGACATCAACAATCGAGTTATAAACCGGAATGCCATCAACGTTTTGACCAGCTTTGCCAGGGGTTGTGCCTGCGACAATATTTGTACCAGCCGCAATCATGGCGCGAGTGTGGAACGATCCGTGGCTGCCAGTGATTCCCTGAACGATGACGTTTTTACCGGTTAACAGTTGCGCGTTCATGTCAGTTCCTTTGCAGCCGCCAGTGCTTGATCCAGGTTGGCGTGAATCGGAATGTTTTGTTGCTGTAGCAATTTCGCTGCCTGCTCGTAATTTGTACCGGCTAGGCGAATGGCGAGTGGCGGCAGGTCATCCAACTGCGCGCGGGCTGCGATGATGGCACGCGCTACCTCGTCGCAACGGGTGATACCGGCAAAGATATTGATGATGATAACTTTCACATGGGAGTACTCAGTGATGCGTTTAAATGCCGCCAGTACGCTGGCTTCGTTTGCTCCACCACCGATATCCAGGAAGTTGGCGGGTTTCATACCGTTGTCTGCGACCGCATCGACGGTCGCCATGGCCAGGCCGGCACCATTGGCAATTGTGGCAACATTGCCAGTTTCATCAAGTGTGACAAAGTTAGTCTCCACCGGATCAAGCTCGAATGACCAATCGGGGTGGCGAAACTGCGCCGCGTCGTCGAGTGTGATTTTGGCGTCGGCGGCAACCAACTCGCCTGTTTTCGTCAAAACCAAGGGGTTAATTTCCAGCAGTGTCATATCCTGTTGATTGAACAGTACATACAACTTTTCTACCAGATCCTGTAGTGCGAAGGTCTTGTCCGGCAGGTCGTAGTAGTCGGCGAGTTGCTGTCCGGCTGCATCGGCGCTGCCGGTTTCCAGTGTCAGTTTCAAAAAGTCCTCGGCTGCGTTGTCTTCAACTTCTACACCACCGCGTTTGTGGGCCATCAGCTCGGTCGATGCCGTTGCTTTATCAATGACGAGGGACAGATATAACTCCCGGTCAATGTCCAGTGGCTGCTCGGCCAAGATAGTCTTTGGCGTGTAACCTTTGATTTCCAGATGCGAAATCTTTTCGCGCTCAGCCGTGTATTCGGCATCATCCTTTACGATGACCACACCGCCGGCCTTGCCACGCCCGCCAACGGGCACTTGTGATTTGAGAACAGCCGGCAAAAAGTCAGCCGACTCACCTGCAACAAATGACTTTGGCACAGCGATGTTGCTAGTCTGCAGTATTTTCTTGCCTTCATATTCCAACAACTTCATGGTTAGGGCACCTGCGTCGTTGAGCGATTAGACAGTAGGCGTTTGCCAATCTTGGTCACATGCCCGCGGTAGTAGGCGGCGTTATAGATAATGATGATAACAATCAGCGTGATGAGTGTGTTCGAGGTGATGGTATGGCCGGCTGGTGGCACGAAGTACAGGTCGAGGATAAACAACATAAAGGCGTGGAAGCTATAGACAAACAGTGACTGCCGGCCAAAGACTTCCAGTACGCCGCGAGTGTATTTGCTGATGGGCTTTTCATAACGACGGAACGCCATATAGAGCGCTGCGAACCAGACGATGCCGACAGCCACACGGGCCGGTGCTAGGTGGTTTTTTTCAAAGATCGGTACGAGTTGGTCATGGAAGGCGAGGATAGGGCTGCTAGCAGGTAGTACCAGCGG
Source organism: Candidatus Saccharimonadota bacterium (assembly GCA_028289185.1). Classification (GTDB taxonomy): domain Bacteria; phylum Patescibacteriota; class Saccharimonadia; order Saccharimonadales; family Saccharimonadaceae; genus UBA2112. The sequence goes on along the minus strand of JAQGGV010000036.1, from coordinate 12,659 downwards.
CGCGATAACGAACAATAGCATAGAGAACACATAGGTCGCAGCAGCTACGCCACAGACGCTTACAAAGATACTGCGCTGTGTCCGCTGTGGCAGCGAGCGGAACCACTCCTCGATATTCGGCAAGTAGTAGCCCAGGATAATACCAAACATAAATACCAGCTGCCAAGCTGAAAAGGGCAGGAAGCGATCGGTGTTACGCAGGAAGAACCAAATAAGCAGGCTGATAATCGCCACAATCCAGGCTCGGCCCTTGGCAACCAGCCAGACGACGAACGGCGCCACGATCATAAACAGCGCGTAGCGGTTCAGGAACTCGGCCCAGCCAAAGGCATACCGCAGCGTAAAGGTGTCGACCAGGAAGCGCCACGGCTCGCGGGTATAGATAGTGTGATAGGCGGCCGAATTTGGTTCTGACACCGCCCAAGCGGTATAGAACAGGGTAAAAAACGTCGCTAGGCAGTAGAGTAGCCAGGCTCGCTTCCAAATCTTCTGAAACGTTTTCTTGCGGTCCTTTAGTATCCTTGGCCCGTATAAATAACCCACTAGCAGCCCCGAAATCGTAAAGAAGCCCTCGGCCGCGGATGCAAACAGCCCATCGCCACCACTAATAAAGGTGATAAGCGACGGTCGCCAACCAATGTGGGCACAGATAATCTCAATCAAAAAGGCTCCGCGCAGCAGGTCGAGCGCCAGGATTCGTTCGCGGTTTTGTTTTGGCTTTTTCCAAAATTTCCAATTCACTCCCCTTATTATAGCAACAGACCTTAGGTTATAATGAGGGAAATTGAGGAGGTGGCATGTCTGAACTAAAAGAGTATCTTGTATCCATTAACGACCATGTATATGACAACAAACCCGCGGCTGTAGCCGCTATTGGGTGTGAGCTCGAGGACGCCGGCTATATGATTGTTGACCTCGCTGATCAGAAGCCTTGGGGTGCGTACTTTCGCATTGATGGTAGCCAGGCCGAGACATTTATTGCCGACTTTTTCCCTAGTCTTTCTGTGAGTGAAGCAAGGCTTGGTATACGGGATGCCGAATTGAGCCCCAAAGTCCTACTGGTGGAGCCACGCCAAAGGCTAAGTTGGCAATATCATGATCGGCGGGCGGAGCGATGGATGTTCCTGACGACGGGGGCATATGTAAAGAGCCAAACCGACGAGCAAACATCAGTCCAAACGGCCCAGCCCGGTGAAGTTGTTCAATTTCAAAAAGGAGAACGCCATCGACTGGTCGGAGCCGAAGATGGATATACTGTCGTTGCTGAGATATGGCAACACGCAGACAGAGACAACCCGTCGAATGAGGATGATATCGTCAGAGTAGCGGACGACTACCAGCGCTAGGCTATATCGGTCAATCACGGTATAATAAAACGCAATAAATGAAGCAAAAGTTTCTCAAAAAGTATCGTTACTCGTTGATCCTGCTGCGCGAACTTGTTATCACTGATTTCAAGCTTCGCTATCAAGGCTCGGCGCTTGGTTATATATGGTCACTCCTACGACCGCTGGCATTATTTGCGATTCTGTATGTTGTTTTCGTCAAGTTCCTGCCAGTTGGTAAGGGGATACCGCACTATCCGGTCTATCTGCTACTTGGAATCGTGGTATGGAACTACTTTACAGAGGTAAGTAATAACGGAGTCGGTGCGATTGTTGGTCGTGGTGATCTGATTCGCAAACTAAACTTTCCAAAATACGTCATTGTCCTGGCTGGTTCATTCTCGGCACTAATCAACCTCGCGCTTAACCTCGTCGTCGTCGTTATATTTGCCGTCGCCTCGGGTGTCGAAGTGTCGATTGGGTCTCTTTGGGCTCCACTCCTACTGGTCGAGCTGTTTGTCTTCTCGCTATCAGTCGCATTTTTACTCAGCGCACTTTTCGTGAAACTTCGGGATATTAATTACATCTGGGAAGTCCTGATGCAAGGTGCCTTTTACGGTACACCAATCATCTATCCGATTAACAGTATTCCGGTCATCGCACAAAAAGTTTTGATTTTGACACCACCAGCACAAATCATGCAGGATCTCAGGCAGGCATTTATCTGGCCACAGGCGGCAACCGTCGGCACGATTTACGGAACTGAGTGGGCGCGCTTGATTCCAGTGGCATTTGTCGCAGTGTTCGCAGTGTTCTCGATGTTGTATTTTCGTCGCCACGCTAAAAACTTCGCGGAGGAAGTGTAATATGGCCGAGAATGACATCGCCATCAGCGTCGATAGTGTATCGAAATTCTTTAAGCTACCACACGAGAGTAACAACTCGATCAAGGCGAGGTTTACGAACAGTATCCGCAAAAAGAACAAAGGCTACGAGGTACAGCACGCGTTACAAGGTATTAGCTTTGATATCAAAAAAGGTGAATTCTTTGGCATTGCTGGACGTAACGGTAGTGGCAAGAGCACGCTGCTGAAGATTCTAGCTGGTATCTATCAGCCGACCAAGGGAACCGTGCGCGCAGATGGTAAATTGGTGCCGTTTATTGAACTCGGCGTTGGGTTCAACCCAGAACTATCCGGTCGCGAAAATGTCTACCTCAACGGTGCGCTCCTGGGATTCAATCGCAAGGAAATTGACGCCATGTATGACGAAATCGTTGAATTCGCCGAACTTGCAAAATTCATGGATCAAAAACTAAAAAATTATTCCTCCGGTATGCAAGTTCGCCTGGCTTTCTCTGTTGCGACGCGCGCTAAAGCCGATATTATGCTGATTGACGAAGTGTTGGCTGTTGGAGATGCAGACTTCCAGCGTAAATGCTATGACTATTTCAAGGCACTCAAAAAAACCGACATGACAATCGTCTTTGTGACCCACGACATGTCAGCCGTCCGCGAATACTGCGATCGGGCGATACTCATCGAAGGTGGTCATATCACTCACGAGGGCAAGGCCTCCACTATTGCTGACGAGTACCTAAAGTTATTCATGGACAAAGGCTCAGCGCTCGTTATCAATGAGGCAAACCGCTGGGGTAGCGGTGAAGTGACATTTAGTGACATCAGTCACAAAGTAACGCAGTCAGATATAACGATTTCGTTTACGCTCAATAACAATACAGACAAAACGTTTGACGAGACTATCGATTTCGGACTCGATTTTTATAGCGAGGACAAACTCATAACAGGTACGCATTACAACCAGAGCCACACCAAGGGTCTGTCGCTCAGTTCTAAGCAGAAAAAGAAGGTCATCTCAGTGTTCCCAAACACACTCGGCATGAAAAACTATTCAATCAACATGAATATCAAGACAGACAAAGGTCTGGTTGTGTGCGAGGAGTTCACGAGTGCTGTTAATTTCTATAATACTCATGGCAAGTCGACATTCTTCCCGGTCGTCACGGACGCAGACTTTAAGATAGAATGAGTGAAGTAATACCAGAAGGGATCCGTATATGAGCGATGTAGTAGATGTCTCGGTAATTGTCCCCGCCTATAACGTTGATATGTATTTGGCCGAGTGCCTTGATTCTTTGCGCAAACAGACATTCACGAATTTTGAGTGCATCATCGTTAACGATGGTTCGACGGACAAAACACAGTCAATCGCGGACAAGTACGTCAAACTCGATGAGCGTTTTCGTCTGTTAAATAAGCAAAACGGTGGCCTCTCATCGGCTAGGAATGCTGGCTTTGATGTTGCCACGGGTAGATATACTATATTTTTGGATGGTGACGATTTCTTTTCACCTGACTTACTAGGTACGCTGCATGCGTCTATCACAACACATGACGCCGACATTGCTGTCGCCAATTACCAACTGTTTTATGACTCAATGAAGAAATATAGCGATCCAAAGATCGACTTTGCACACCTTGGTGGCAAATCAGGAACATTCTCGTACAACACAGCACCTGGCTTTATCTATAGCACGCCGCTTTTAATGGTCTGGAATAAGCTTTTCAGAACAGCTTTTCTGCATGGCAAAAAAATTCGTCATAACGAAAAATCACATCGGGCGGAGGATATTGATTTCGTTGGTCGTGCACTTGTCGAGGCGACGACGATTAGTTATGTCGATAAATCCTTGTCGTTTTATCGCACTGGCACAACGACATCAAACGTCGGTTCATCATTTAAATACCCCTTTGATGTACTGGACTCACTTGAAGGCTTGAAAAAGTTCCTCGATGAAAAAGGCCTCTATAAAAAGGTTGAAAAAAGCTTTCTGGAGGTTGCTACAGTCCATATTCTAGGTAGTCTGTATTTTACTGAACTGTATCCTGTCCACGAAGAGGTTCACACAAGGGCCAAGAAGTTCCTACTGAGTCTAGATGCAGGAAAACTAAAGGAAGCAGACTTTGATAACAAAAATGATTACAGAGAATTACAGCTCCTGTTGAGCGAAAGCTATATCGGATGGATGCGTTATAGAATTACCAATCTTAGGGATGATGCCGTGTCACGGCATGTGTCATATCTGTTGTCTGAGTACCAGCGTAAATACAACGAGGAAGTTGTACTCGTGCGTGCTGAGATCGAGAGAATCCTCCATTCGGCCAGCTGGAAGGTGACAAAGCCACTCCGAGTGGCTGGGTGGGTAAAACGCAGGAAATCACGCTAAGTATGAATAAAAAAACGACAGTTTTTGTTGATGGTGACGCGATTATTTCCCAGAGACCAAGTGGCATTGGCACAGCGACCGTCTCGCTCATTCGTGCACTGAGTGAAGACCCCGACTTTATAGCGAAATATCGGCTTTCTGTCATCGTTGCAGCAAACAAAGTGGGTAAAATTGAACGTTGGAAATTCAACGATAATGTAAATGTGAAAATAAGTCTGGTGCCGGGCCGGATATTTAACGGCCTGCTAAAGTACCGTTTACTGCCACCAATGGATATTATTTTTGGTAGGGGTGTCTACCTATTTCCAAATTTTCGTAACTGGCCCCTGATACGTTCACCATCAGCAACTTATATTCACGATGCGAGTTTCAAGGTCTATCCACAGTTTGTCGAGAAAAAGAATCTGGCATTTCTAAACGCGAACATAGCGCGTTGGATTGATCGTACGTCACGAGTAATCACCGTTTCCAAACATGCACAGACAGAAATCGAGAAGTATTTTCCCGAGGCAAAAGGCAAGACCTCTGTGGTGTATAACGGCATTGATGATACATTCAAACCACTTCCAAAAAGCGCCGTGACTGACCTGCTACGCTCATATGGACTGACATATAAAAAGTATTTTATGTTTCTGAGCAATATCGAGCCACGAAAGAACCTCGAAGGAGTCCTTGCGGCATACGAGTTGTTTTGCAAAAAAAATGGTAAGGATGAGGCGAGTTTGTTAATTGTTGGTGGAATGTCTTGGTCAGAAGATGTCATGAGGAACAAAATTGACTCCATGCAAAAATCCGGTTGTCAAATTATCAGACCCAGTCACTATGTGGAAGATCGGGATCTACCCGGATTGTTGAGCGGTGCTGCGTGTCTGGTGCACGCGGCATTTTACGAGGGGTTTGGCATTTCACCACTCCAGGCTATGGCATGCGGTACGCAGGTTATTGTGAGTGATGTCAGCTCCTTGCCGGAAGTTGTTGGTGATGCGGGTGAGTATGTCGATCCCGATGATGTTGAGGCCATAGCAGGGGCGATGCAAAAAACCTACAATAAACGTCATGATGTGAATACGAAAGGCATAGCACGTGCCAAGCAGTTTACCTGGAAGAAAAGTGCGAAGCATTTAGCGCAGGAGTTGGTCGCAATAAACACAGGAGGAAAACATGGATAAAACACTCTATATCGACGTGACGCAATTGATTCACTGGCAGGGCCGCATGGCTGGTATTCCACGTGTTATGTACGAACTTTCCACCCGTTTTAAATCACATGACGACCAGCAGGTTGTGTTTGTGTCCTGGGTCAAGGAGGTTCGGGCGTTCTGCGAGATTGACTTCCCCTCAACGGTCGAAAAGCTTGGTCAGGGCATCGTTTATATCAAGGAAGACGGCCAGAAGGCCGGCACTCCGTCGCGACAGGTGCATATAACGGAGGTTTTCAAACCGTTAAAACACTTGGCAAAAAAGGTCATCGTCCGCGCAGGCCTTAGTGACACGGGACTCGTCAAAAAAGCTCAGAATAACCTAGCTGCGGCCGAAGCGCAGGCATATAGAAAGATTACATTCAAAAAGGGCGACGCAATCTTTATATCCTGGGGCGAGTGGTGGGATGACAATTTCCTACGTACCTTGGAAGAAGGTGTCCATGATACCAATCTCAAGATCATCCCGGTTATTCACGACGTTTTGCCATTCACGCAGACGCCACAATTCTCTGGGCACTCGACCGAAAGCCTGATGAATTATTGTCGTCGGATTGTTCCAGTCTCCGCATTGGTACTGAGTGTATCGCATGCCACCCAGGAAGATTTGCGTCAATGGCTGGTAGCAAACGACATTGATCCACCTCACATGGAAGTCTTTAGGTTAGGTGAGGACTTCAAGTTTGCAAAATCTGAAATGCCGACGGACGAAAACTTTGCGGCATCAGGCGCTGCGAAAAGTGACTTCATCGTGACGGTTGGTACGATTGAAGCTAAGAAGAATCACGCGCTACTCTACTATGTCTATAAATTGGCTGCCGAGCGGGGAATTGATTTGCCGACATCTGTTATCGTTGGTCGTCTTGGTTGGAAAACTGAACAGATTTACGATTTTATGACACAGGATCCACAGGTAAAGGATAAGTTTGTATTTTTGCATGACGTATCGGACGAGAACCTGTCGTGGCTGTACGAGCATGCCAAGCTGAGCGTCTTTCCGAGCTTTGCGGAAGGCTGGGGAATACCGATTGCCGAGAGTATTGCGCGTGGTACGCCTTGTGTCTGCAGCAACACAACGAGTATGATAGAGGTAGCGGAGGGGTATGTACAGCACTTCAATCCGGCGTCATCTGACGAGTGTCTGACGCTAATTCAAGAAATGCTGACCCCCGAAAATCAGAAAAAATGGCGCGACAAATGCGCGACATATAAACAGACGACCTGGGACCAATCATATGAGCAGGTACGTGCCAAGATGCAGGAGATAGCACATGTCTAAAGTAAAAGTATTACAATTCAGTTCACGTCGCAGCGATAATTGCGGTGTCGGTATTTATGAAGAGAACTTCATGGACATTTTTCAGGATTTGCCCGATGAAATCGAAACGAAGTTTTTTGATTCGTCTCCCTACAAAACACGGGTCATGAGTGAACAGGAATTGGCCGAGACAATGGAGCGCCTGAAAACTGATCTACAAAATTACGATATCCTGCATATCCAGCACGAATTCGGTTTGTATTCCGGTGACGAGTTTGCGCTGCTTGTCGATACAGCAAAGGCAATGGGCAAAAAAGTTGCAGTTACCGTTCACCTGTCACCTGCATTGGCGTTCAAGTGGAAACCACGCCAAGGTATTGGTCCGCGCAGTGCGATACTTGTTCTGAGGCAGAAGCGACTTCATGGCATATTCAAAAAACGCCACATCGATGCCTTCAAAAAAGCAGATCTGTTGTTTACGCACAATAACGGTGCAACTCGCAGCTTGCTAAACTACGGCGTCAAACGTGATCAGATTGCGCAAATTCATCACCCGGTGCTACCATTTACCAAACCTGCTGCCATATCGACAGAAATAGCTGATAACCTGAATAAAAAAGACGGTGACGTTATCTATGCGACAGTTGGGTTCATGCACCAATACAAGGGCATTGATGATGCTGTGCGAGCGCTCAAATTCCTGCCAGACAATTACAAACTGGCTATTATCGGCGGCATGCAACCGATCAGCGATGAGGTAAATATCTACAATACAATCGCAACGCTCATTGATACGTTAGACCTCAAGGACCGTGTCTATATCACGGGTTATGTTGATGATGACGATAGTCTGAACGCGCTCATCCGCGAAGTTGATGTATGTGTCTATGCATATAACAATGTCTATTATGGGCAGGTGTCGTCCGGTGCTTTGAATCTTGCATTCGCCAACCAGCGAGCAGTTATCGGCTATCCAACTGATTCATTCAAAGAAATGAACCAGGAATTCGGTGAGATAAAGCTCACATCGGCCGCAGCCTATTACGAGCTGGCTCGTGAATTAAAACGCATCGACATCACTAAGCAGGTTGAGGCCGGCGACAAGTATGCCGAGGTCTACAGCTGGCCGAAAATTGCTGAAGAAGTCATCGAAGCCTACGAAAAACTTACCTAGATACAACTACAACTTGTTCGTGATGACATAGTAATCACCAAATTTCTGGAACGCATATTCTTGTTGATTGATTTCATGCATGAAGTCAGGGCTCTGCGTCAGGTACAGGTCAGAGTCTGGTATGGTGAGCGTACCCTGAACAAGTTGCAAACGCTTGGCGTTAGCGTAGTTTAGAATTGCGTTTTTGGGGAAGCGAGCGAAGTAGCCAGATGTTAGTGCTGGGTGACACGAAACGATATAGTCAGACAAATCAGTAAACATCTTAACGCCAGAATCTAGACTGTTATCAACTAGGACGACGTTGTGCTTGTTGCAGTAACTACGTATAAACTTACTGTCTAGCTGGTCGCTGACGTGTGGCTTACTGAGGGCTAGCGAGACCGATGAAGTCTTTTGCTTGACTGCTGGCGAGTCCAGGATGTCCACTGCCTGTATGACGGTCAACGGTAGAATCAGGGCTATTGCAATCGTGAAGTTCCATTTGCGAGTAATATTTATCAGTAGAACAAATAGCAGGATGATAAGCGAGTAGTAGATAGGCCAAAATATTCGTCCAGTCGATCGGAATGTTTCCCAGACGTAACCGATAATACTCGGGTGCGGTATGTTGGCTATGTGCAAGTCACCGACGAACACGCGAGGACTGAGCGAAAAGATAAAAACAAGCAAGACAATTAGTGTCAGGACAAGTGTCCTCTTGTTTTGAAGTTTTCGATAGATATCTTTTACGTATTGTTTCAATGATGATTTACGTAGGCCTGTCAGTAGCACGAACCAAGCAATCGGTACAATCAGGAGTATTCCCAGGCCAATATAGCTGAGCCCTTCCCATTGGGGGTGAGTAAAGGGTGTCATGACAAATGTCGAATAGCCTATGGGGATAATTGGTGCCAATAGGTTGATACCGTATGCTCCAAGGCCTGAGTCGCCGTTTGTCGCCATACCCGTCGAGAAGCCGCCAATCAGTCCAAACATGACGAGAGCAACGGCAACTGGTACGATAAAGCGTATCAAGCTTGTTTTGATACGAACATGTTGCTGCACGAGTGAGAATATGAACACCGATGCCACAATAGGTATGAAATACGCATGGATTAGGACGGCAAGTGTGAGCAGAATCGACCATGTAATGACTTGTTTTTTCGTTGGAGCCTTTTCCTGATGGAATACGATTGCATAGTAGATGGCGGCCAGCACGAGCCAATGTGCCGTCAGTGCCGTATGTGCAAACGATCGGCCAATAATAATTGGGGTACAAACCAACATGACGGTACCAAGAAGTGTAATGAGCGTACTCTTGGTAAAGCGTTTGATAATGATTGCCGCAAAGCCACCCAGCAACAGATAACTAAGGAGCGTAAAGATACCAAAGTACTGGAAGTGTGCTGGTAAGATGCCGCTGAACAATTTGAAAATGATTGCAAAAATCGGGATGACATCCATGTAGACAAGCGATATACCACCTGGATATGCCAGCCCGTCGATCTTACCAATGTTTGGGAATTGCCAGGCTGAGTCCCGATAATACATCCAGCCGATATAGTGCTGCACCACATCACCGTTAATGTTCTGAATCCAATCGATATTGAGCGGGTTCACAATTGCCAGCCCAAACAGCAATGTGAATACAATGAGGCCAACGATGATACCGACGATGAACAAACCTGGAGTTGTTGAAATAAGTTTTTTCAATGTTAATAAGTATGTACGCAGCATAAATGATTATTCGCCAGACCGACGTAAACCCCAAAGATTCGTGATACTTTTCGTCTCGGAGTTTTGGTATAGGTACCATGCAATCAGTCCTATAACGCCGAGCTGTATAAGTGCAAGAACTGGTGCAGGCCAGACGTTGCTGTGCCATAGGTATGACGCATACAGCGGCAATGCGGTTGCCTGTAACAGGGTTGCCGCGACGATGAAAAACCACCTTCTGGTTAGTGCTGCAAATAGTAGCGCAAATATCTCGCCCGCAAAGAAATACCTGTCGTGCATGAATGGCAGGAAGTACGGTAGGATAAGCAAAAATAGTAGTGGAAGCGTGAAGGTATCCTTGAATGTCGTTCGCTTAACGTATGTCAGGTACATGCCGAATATGGCAACGACAAGCGCACAGGCAAAGAATATCGCCGGCTTTGCTAGGTATAATACGGCTTTGTCGTTCATGTTAACGAAGAGTTGGAAAACAGTCGCCGCACTACCCAGAGACGTGCTAGTGCCAGGGTCGCTGACCTGGCCGGCATAAACACCGAATATCATGCTGACGGGCCGACCAAAGGCCACTGCGGGCAGTGCCAGGACAACGATTGTCAGGACGGCCAGTAATGGGTAGAACAGGTGTACATTCACGGCAGACAATACGGGCTTTTTGATACGCGAGTTAACAAACCACTTGTAGAGCATATATGGCAGAAAGAAAATTGCCTGGAGTTTGAATGCAATCGCAACGCCAAATAGTATCCAGCCGGACTGTTGTTTGCCCTTTGACATCATCCACCAGCACGCAACCAGCCAGAATGTATAGATAATATCGCACTGCCCCCACAGACCACCTTGCAGGAAGAGTGTTGGTATGAACAGTGAGGCGATAGCCATGATGATCGGTATGTGTTTTTTGGCTGGGTAGTAGTCCTTACCAATCAAGTAAACTAGGGCAGCAAAGCACGCCTCGAATAGCAGCGTGATGAGCTTTATTGCTACAATTGCGGATAGATGCAGGTGAGTTGATAACCACAGTAGGTAGAGATACGGCACATTGTAATTACTGTCGATGTTGGCGATGCCATGCAGCCCGTATGTAGCGAAATGTTGGTACCAGGGAATCAGGAAATAATGCATGTCATCAGTCTCGGTCGAAAAGACGCTTAGTCGCATGGCAATCGCCAAGATAACAACCGCAACGATTGCGATAATCCCAACAATTCTTTTCGAAAACAACATATTGCTTTCGTCGACTTCTAATTCTTTTCTTTGACGCATCAGTGAATCTCTTTCTCTATGATGAAACGTGGTCTAGCTTTGACTTCATTGTATATTTTACCGATGTATTCACCAACAATTCCAATACTTAGCATCTGCACACCACCAATAAACCAGACAGATATGATAGTGAATGTCCATCCTTCTACTGCCGAGCCCATAAACTTTATTACAATTGAATACAGCATAATCAGAAAACTAACACCCGAAACACCAAGTCCAAGGCTGGCAACAAGTCGCAGGGGTTTGATACTAAATGACGTGATACCGTCGATTGCAAAGTTGAGCATCTTGCGGAAAGGATACTTCGACTCGCCTGCAAATCGCTCAGCGCGTTTGTATTCGACGGTTGCTGTATTAAAGCCAAGAAGCGGTATAATGCCGCGCAAAAACAAGTTTACTTCCTTGAAACTTGCCAGCTCATCAAGGGCACGCTTGCTCAGTAATCTGTAATCCGCATGATTGTAGATACTATCAACGCCCAGTCGTGACATAAGTCGGTAAAATCCCTGTGCGGTCGTTCTTTTTAGGATTGAATCCTTAGCCCGGGTAGAACGGACGCCATAGACGATTTCTGCGCCATTATTGTAGGCTTTTAGCATGTCGTCGATGGCGTTGATGTCGTCCTGCAGATCGGCGTCCATCGATATGACGACATCGGCATTGCCTCGGGCAAACATTAGTCCCGCTAGTAGGGCATTTTGGTGGCCTCTGTTGCGTGTCAGCTTCACTCCACCTAGCAGGTCATGTTTTTTGTGCAGAGCCTCTATAAGCTTCCAGGTATCATCCCTGGACCCATCATCAACAAATATGGCTCGGCTTTTCTTATCAATCTGGTTCTTTTGTATCAGTTTATCTAGTTTAGCCAGTAACCTTTTGGCAGTCTCTTGGATTACAGCCTCTTCGTTATAGCAGGGTATAACGATATACAGCGTTTGAGCAGTTGCGTTGGTGTTGGACTTCCTCATGTAGTACCTCTATGATACTACACTCCTTTATCTGTTAGGAGTGCGGTGCTGCAAATACTACGACGATTGGTTAAAGTAGTGTATGAGTTTCGCAAACTGTAATTTACTTGCGACACGCTGGCGCCCTAGTTCGATTACAACACAAACAGAGAAAACAAGGGTTCCAATGACGAATGGGAAGATATAAAACCACGGTGTACCGTGAACCTTGTAGATATCAAAGAACTTCCAGAGTGGCTCCCAAAGATTTCGATTAGCATGGATGAGATAGACAGCGAGTGTTGTGCCGGCGACCATGTTGATAAGGCGGCTATGGGGTAATTTGAGTCGAAGAAAAAGAGCAAATAGGAACATTGCAATCAGGAATGGCGGAAAGTTAATGTCCTTATTGAGAATGTCTGATGTATGGGTGACGTATATCAAGCGATATACCCATGTGAGCCAAAGTAGTATTGATACCGCAAGCATTCCGTAGACTAATGAGGTTTTAACTTTGAGTGGGAATAACT
>JAQGGV010000076.1 GCA_028289185.1 Candidatus Saccharimonadota bacterium | reverse complement strand
CAAGCAGTTGTGGCAAAATAAGCGCTGGCATGAACTGCACCGCCTGGAACTCTGTCCGTGCGAAGGCACTCACAAAAATACCAAGTGCTGTGCCCAGTAGGGCGTCTGCAAGCGCCATGACCAGCAGGAACCAGTGCGGGCCTGCAACATCGAGTCCAAGTCCATACAGCAGCACCAGGCTTGCTAGCGTGCCCTGTACGATCGCCATCAGACCAAAGGCCAGCATGTAGCCAATAACCAGATCAAGCTTCCCTATTGGTAGCGCCATTAAACGCTCCATCGTGCCACCCGTACGTTCGCGGAGCGTCGTAATCGAAGTAATCAGGAACATGATAATGAAAGGGAAAATACCCAGAAATGCTGGAGCAATATTATTAAATACGGGCAAGTTATTTTCGAATAGCCATCGCAGCAGACCAAGCAAGATACACGGAACGAAAAATATCAAAGCAACCGTGCGATGATCATGGGATAACTGACGCAGAATACGCAGCATCGTCGCAAATGTCGCGCCGATATGGTACATTACTCGTCGCCCTTTTTGATCATGGCGATGAATGCGTCACCAACGGTATCTTTACGTGTGTGCTCGAGTAGTAATTCACGCGAATCGTTCCAGAGTAACTTGCCGTCACGCAGTAGTAGTAAGTTTTTACACCGTTCGGCTTCGTCCATGACATGACTGGATATCAGCAGTGTTTTACCGTCCTTCGCCAAATCTTTAAACATACCCCAGAGTTCATTGCGCAGGACCGGGTCAAGGCCAACCGTCGGCTCGTCCAGTACAAATAGTTCCGGGTCACCTACAAGTGCAATAGCCAAGCTGACGCGTGCTTTTTGACCGCCGGAGAGACTTTCCACCAGCTGGTCCCGTTGGTCGACGAGTTGAACCTGTTCAATCACATGGTCAATTTTTTTGTGATTTGCCCGCACAAGATTACCAAAATAAAGAAGGTTTTGCAGAACTGTCAGATCGGTATAAACAGCAGGGCTTTGCGTCACGTAGCCTATACTACGGCGCAGCTTTTTACTGCCAGCTTTTTGTTCGAGCACTCTTAAATCTCCGCTGCTCGTCGCTTGGACACCGACGATTGAGCGCATCAGTGTCGTTTTGCCACTACCGCTAGGTCCGATAAGCCCGGTGATTGTTCCAGCTTTAACCGTAAAGTCGAGCCCATCAAGAATTGTTTTACCACCCTTTTTAACCCCCACTCCCGATGCAACGATGGCAAAACCTGTCATGGTTTCATTGTAGCAGAACGCTAGCCAAGTAATTCAAGTAATTGTTTTTCGTCGATGATTTTGGTGCCGTATTCCTGAGCTTTTTTGAGTTTGCTGCCACCAACTTTGCCACCAGATACAAGGTATGTGGTGTCACGAGCAACACTCGACTGGAATGTGCCACCAAGCGCCCGTATACGATCAGCCGCAACGTCACGCCCCATTGATTCGAGTGTGCCAGTAATGACAAAGTTTTCGCCAACAAGTTTGCCAGTTTTTTGAACATAGTGTGGCCGTACGCCAAGCTTTTCGAACTTCTGTAATAGTTCGATATTGTCCTCGTCCGCAAACCAAGCCACGATTGATTCTGCCACAACTTTGCCGACGCCATCGACCCCCTCTAACTGTTCTATGGTTGCGTGTTGCAGGGCCGTAACAGAGTGGAATTTATCAGACAAATCAATTGCTGTTTGTGTGCCAACGTGACGAATCCCTAGACCCAGGACAAACTTTTCGAGTGGTGGATTCTTTTTGGCTTGAATCGCTTCGACCAGTTTGTTGGCAGAAATGTCGGCAAATCTGTCGAGTTTTAGTAGGTCATCAACAGTCAAAGCATAAATGTCCGCCGGATCCTTGACTAGTCCTGCATCCACTAGCGCGACAACGTTCTTTTCGCCGAGTGTATCAATGTCGAGTGCGCCTTTTGATGCATAATATTCGACGGCCCGCTTCAAAATCAAATCTCCACTCAGGCCTTTGACGCGGTAGACAACATCGGCACCTTCGCGTTCAAACTCGAGTTCTGGGTATTGCTCAGCCAGGGCCTTTTTGTAATCAAATGCCTCGGCATTTTTCGGACGAAGTTCAACCAGGACCGTTTGTACTTGCGGGATGATATCGCCCGCTTTGAAGATAATCACCGTGTCGCCAATTCGTATATCCAAACGAGCGATTTCGTCGGCGTTATGCAGACTCGCGTGCTGCACGGTTGAGCCGGCAACATCGACCGGATCAAATACGGCGACTGGTGTAGCGGCGCCTGTTCGGCCGATACTAATAACGATATCCTTGACGATTGTGGTGGCTTCCTCGGCGGCGTATTTGAACGCGACGGCACCACGAGGAGTTTTACCAACAGTTCCGAGGCTTGCAAAGCTTACTCGGTCGTTGACTTTAATAACCGCTCCGTCGGTATTAAAGACGAGATTCTCACGTGTGGTACCGAGTTTTTCAATAAATTCCATGACTTCACTCACCGACGTCATTACCTTAGCTTGTCTACTGGTCGTGATACCAACTTGGCCCAGCATGTCGTACACAGCGGCATTTGTCGGGACATCGGCCGGATCATCGCGCAGCAAATCATAGCCCACAAAGTGCAGTGGCCGCTCGGCCACCAACCGTGGGTCCAACTGGCGAATAGTACCGGCAGCCAGGTTGCGCGGATTTTTAAACGTTGGTAGTTCATCCTTCACGCGCTGTGCATTTAGCCGTTCAAAATCAGTCTTGTACATGACAATTTCGCCGCGGATTTCGGTCCGGCCAGTTAGCAAATATGCATACTTTTCATTAGTACGAAGTCGCAAGGGAACGTTCTCGATCGTCCGAACATTCATAGTCACGTCCTCACCCACGCGACTGTCCCCACGCGTAACCGCCTGGATTAGTACACCGTCTATATATGTCAACGCACAGGCCAGTCCGTCCATCTTGATATCACTCAGGAATTCGTGCTTTTTACCTGGTAGCAGTTTATCCATACGCACTACCCATGCCTCAATCTCACTCCGATTGAATACGTCCTGCAGACTAATCATCGGGACTTTGTGTGTGACTTTGACGAATTTATCGAGCGCTACACCAGCAACACGTTGCGTCGGGCTATCAGGGGTGATGAGCTCTGGATATTGCTCCTCTAGCTGTGATAATTCATGTTTCAGACTATCGGCTGCTGCCTCACTCATGGTTGATTCATCCAGCACATGATACCGGTAGCGATAGTCGTTGATCAGGTCGCGTAATTTGGCGACGCGCTCGGTAACGTCACTAGGCGGGACTGGCGTCATCATCTACAATCCTTCGATAAAGCATATATACATAACTGCTGACATAAACCAGCGTGATGGATGTCATGATGATAATCGCGGTTGGGACGAATGGAATCCAGTTAATCGCCGGTACGAGTTTTTTGACCCAGTCATCAAACAGAATCACTGGTATCGTCACAAGTAACCACGCAATAACCGTCACGACAGCAAGCCATAGCAAACGATAAAGCACACGTAGACGCCGCCCGACAACCAAATCACCAGCTGTCCTGATGGCCCTAAACGGATACATACCTGGCAGCGTCACAATGACCAGTGCGATGATGCTGCTCGAAATCCAATAGACCGACAACATCCCCAGCAATATAACACCACACCACACCAGCATGGCGCTAACCCCACCATCGAGCAGGCCGGACGTTTGTGCTGCGGTGTAGATAATGAGTGCAAAAGCCGTTGGTAGCAGCTGAACTGTAATAATAAAACCTACCAGAACGGTCGCCAAAACTGGCGAACCGCTGTTATACAACCCATCACGTAGTTTTGGCTTGTGCCCCGCCAGTGTATTGCGCATCAACCAAATTGTCGTCAGCCATCCAAAGAACGCTGCTAGTCCCGCCAGAATTGATTGTGCCTGCGTAATGTTCGGTGTCAGTCCACTTGTAACA
>JAQGGV010000073.1 GCA_028289185.1 Candidatus Saccharimonadota bacterium | reverse complement strand
CCAACACCCAGGCTCATCACTTGGAATCCGCCACTGTCGCTGAATGTCGGCATATGCCAATTCATAAAGTCTTGCACGCCGCCAGCCCCATCAACAATATCGTGACCCGGTCGCAAAAAGAGGTGATAGGCGTTGACGAGTAATGCCTGCGCACCGACGGCCGCCAACTGTTCGGGGGCCAAACTCCGTAGGGCCGCCCGCGTGCCAACAGGTATAAATGCCGGCGTCTCAATATTTCCGTGAGGCGTCGTGATCGTACCCGTTCGTGCTAATGCACCTTCGAGGCGGTTATGAATTTCAAATTCGAGTGCAGTGCTCATCTGTTAATAGCGTAGCATAGATAAAAATTGTGCGCATTGACAGAGAGTGGGGATTGGAGGGTCGCCTAACTGCGACGACCCTCCATGTCCACCTGCGACTGCTAGATCGGCACGCCATCCACATCCGCCGTCAGCACATCGTGCTCCATGTTCTTCATGACGTAGAGCTCGTACAGCGAGCCCTCGAACCAGAAGACGGGGATGCGGATAAAGCAGTTCGGCCGCACGAAGACGTAATTGATTCCCGTCGCTTGTAGCTTCCGCTCCAGCGTCAGGAATACAGCAGCCTTCTTGTGCAGATGGATTTGTGCTATCCGATTACCATGACCATTCTCGTGGTCGGTCTTGATGCAGTCCCGGATGGTGGGCGAAATCGGTGACGGCTCGATAGCCAAATGCCGATTACCACCTTCGACGTTGTAGGTCCACGTATTGTCGTCAATACGCGTTCCTTGGGCGTCGAAGAACACGCCGCAGTCGGGCCCGATCTGAAAACCTGGCCCAGCGATTCCCGCCATAGCGCCCTCACTCTCTGTCAGATCCGGAATGTACCGGAATTTTTGTATAATATAACATTTATTATTTACTGTCCATGGTGTAAAAAGCATAAAAACTATTGACCACACGCTTAAACGGGGCGCATACTGATAGTAGCCATGTAGGTACTGGGCAACCTTTCCACTTACAGGTGTTTATTTAACTTCGTCGATACACACACCAGCCGTTACAAGCTAGGCGTCCCTGTCGAACGATTCAACGCTATCAAGGTGTTCAAACAGGCCAAGCGGTAGGTCTTGCAACCACGATAGTTCCCCATAAATCCGCGCGTGCATAAACCAATCCTAAGGGGGAATAAGGAAATGAGAAATCTACTTAACATACCAGTCACCGTACTTAGCATGGGCTTTGGTCGCGATTTGCGCGCAACCCCACGCATGATGGAGTACATGGGTGAGCGCGTCGAGTTCCTCGATAGCGGCATCCGTACCACCGTCAAAAGTGGTGACAGGCTAGCGCAAATTTTGGCGCTGACAGATGGCGATCACACGTTTCATCTGCGCAGCGACAACCATGGTGGTAGCTGGACGCTTATGAGTATCAACTGATAAGCGGGTACAAAGTAAAAAGGAGGCCCGGTGCATACGCACTGTAGACCTCTTTTTTATTTGACTTGTTTTGTTTTATTGCGGTATAACATAAGTAAATATGGTGAAAATAAACACGGAGTTCTGTAACTAAATGAAGCGCAGGGGGCCGCCACGCGAAAACGTGCCCCCAAGCCTGCCGCCTGTCGAAGTTCGCCGCCCCAAGTACAAGAACCCTAGCCAATCAATTGAAACCCCGTTGACACCCGCGGGATTGGTCGACAAAAAACGCCTAATAAAGGTAGTCCGTGCCACAATACATAGCGATTACAAATGGCCAAAGGGTAACGTGAATCGGCACCACCTGTTATGGCCAAACCCCTGGTATCCCGACTTCTACAGGGGAACCGTAGCACCCGATAAACTTGAGCATCCAAACCCGCATATATTCCGAAATGAAATGGTAAACCAAATCGATATGTACGATGATTTTCACGCGTGGCTGCATGAAACAACGGCGCCACCACCTGTACCGACCCTTGAAACCATGAAACTCGTCAATCAGTCGCAGTTTGGCATCGACAACATGGATGAGGCCAAGCGCATTGGAATGCAATTGATGCGCGACAAGGATATTTCTATCTCCGAATTCAATGAGCGGATGGAGCAGCTTTTCATGCAGTATCAGACGGGTATGAATACAATCGGGGGCTTGCCACCGGAATTTCATTTTATCAACCTAGACGAATACAAGGCGGCCGATGCAATAGATATGTTGAATGTCAGTGGGTCACTTGGTTATTTGGCGATTAGGCCAACCGTAGTCACATCGGCGCGAATCATCCGTTCGCACACGCAACCGGCGACAGATGCAGCATAATATGTTATAAATTGTCTTTTGGGTGTATAATTGTCCCACCGAGGAATTATGACCGTACCTACAGAGGCTTGGCTACACCAAGAAAACTATCCGCACGACTTCAAACAATATCTCAACGATACATTGGATGAATTTCCTAATGCCCAAATCGATGAGACTACTCGAATCTTTTTGCTAGATGGTTTGGCGGATATGCAGCAGCGCAATGGCGACCGACCATACCACGACGTTATGCATCCGTTTGATGTACTCCGCAAGGCTTTTCGAGAGCTAGAGGAAACCGCCAGGATAGCTGGGTTTATACCCACACAACAAGACTACAAAGTTCTCGCGATTGCCAGCATTTTTCATGACAATATCATGGCCAGCGACGAAGAGGACATCTCGCCAGAGCTACAAAGTGCGGAGGCGACATATAGCCTGATGCTGGCAAGCGGGAATTACAGCGAACGCGAGTGTGAACGTGTCCGAAATCTGATCTGGGCAACCGAAGCCGAATATGACGGTAAGCAAGTTTTGCAGCCAATGGCAACCGTCCTGGCGCAGGATGTCTGTACCCCATCCCTGTTATACGCCGACATCGGCGATGTGTTGCACCGCGACTGGAAATACATACTGGTCGCCGCAGCCAAAGTCGCGGCCGAGGAATTATACAAACTGAAAAAAGGCCAATCAATGCTCCGCCAAGGCGAAACGCCGCTCGACAGAGTCATGGGAATATTCGACAAGCAAGATACCTTTGGCAAACAACGGTTCACTGATTATCCCGAAATTCTGCGTTATCATCTTGGCGAAGAGGCGGCAGAGTTGATTATCCAAGCGAAGAAGGATGAATGGGCCCGCCAATTGATTGAACTGACAACATACGTCACCAGGCTCAACAAGGTGCGCCCAGCGTTATTCAACGCATGCAAATCAATCGTTAAAAATCGCAAAAATATGCCGTTTCACCGGATGGGCGCGGCATTTTTCGATGTAGCCCTAGGCAAAATTGAACAGCTGGGTAGTAACGAGGATGAATAGGTTGCCAAAAAACGCTATCTAATGTATAGTAATGGTATGAAAACCGCGACTGATACAATAGGCTGTGTCGACAGCGCAACCGCACTCCTGGGCAACAAATGGACCCCACAATTACTGCGGTACTTCCTGAATGAGGAAAGCGTCCGGTTCTGCCAAATCCAGGAGCTGGTCGGTGGAATCAACCCGCGCACACTTTGCGCTCGTTTGGATCAGCTCGAAGATGTCGGAGTTATCGTTAAGGAAACTGTCAACGACAGCAATCGCTGCGTCTACAATTTGACCGCCAAAGGACGTGAACTTCTACCAGTGTTAAAGTCTATGCAGGCTTGGAGCTCCAAGTATCCTGAGCTAGAAATTAGCTGATTTTAAGCTTACCGCCAGACAAAAGGAGTATAATGAAGCTATGAGAATACTCGTTGTGGAAGATGAGCATAAGATCGCAAGAGCCGTTGCACGGGCGCTCGAGCAGGAATCTTATGCCGTTGACGTCGCCTATGATGGTGACGAAGGTTTTGCGATGGCCACCACCGAACCTTATGATTTGGCAATTATTGACCGTATGATTCCTGGTGATTATGACGGTATCGGTATCGTCACCGCCATGCGCGAAGCCAAAATTCATACTCCGGTACTTCTGTTGACCGCACTCGGTACAACTGCTGACAAAACCAAGGGTCTGGACAGTGGTGCTGACGATTATTTGGTCAAACCATTTGCACTCGCCGAACTCTTGGCGCGTGCTCGGGCACTCCCACGTCGCCCTATCGAGCAGAAGGGAACTGTCCTCAAGGCAGACGACTTGGAACTTGATACGACAACATTCAGCGTTACCCGCGGCGGTCAAGACATCCGTCTCACCAGCAAGGAATTTGCGCTCCTCGAATACTTACTGCGAAACCAAGGCCGCCCATCCAGCAAGGAACAGATTGTTTCGCACGTCTGGGACTATGATGCTGACATCCTGCTAAATACTGTCGAGGTCTATATCAAATACCTACGCGCCAAGGTTGACGAGCCCTTCGACAAAGCATTAATCAAGACCGTTCGTGGCTTCGGCTACAAAATTGAAGCCTAAACTCAGTTACAACTGATATAAACTTATAGTATGTTTCATTCTGCGACTCTCAAATTGACCGGGTGGTATCTGCTGATTTTAATGGTAATCAGTATTGTTTTTAGTTTCACGATTTACGGAGAGACAACGGGGGAAATTCAGACACGACTCACTGAATTCCAGAATCACGTCGAACAACCTGGCTTTGCACCACCGACCGGAGACTCAAATCCTCGGTTATTTTCGGCATTTCGCAACCAGCAACGCGAAGCGGCGGGGCATAGTATTTTGCTGACACTCGTCTACGTGAACCTCCTCATCCTGTGTGGCGGTGGGGTACTCAGTTATTTGCTGGCACGTCGGACACTCGGGCAGATCGAGCAGGCACACGACGCGCAGTCGCGCTTCACGAGCGATGCGAGCCACGAACTTCGCACACCGCTTGCTGCCATGAGAGCAGAGCTCGAAGTCGCCTTGCGTGATCCAAGACTCACCAAAGATGACATGAAAGAGCTATTGGAGAGCAACCTCGAAGAAGTAGACAAGCTAACCGTATTGTCCAAAACATTATTGCAATTATCCAAACTCGACCATGCGAACCTAGAACTAGAACCGGTCAACATGGGCGACCTGGCCCATGAAGTTGTGCAGCGCTACGACAAAAACGCCAAGCGAGTCAAACTAACCGTACCCAAAGAGCCGATTATCGTCAAAGCCAATTCTGCCAGCCTGGAGGAACTACTAACAATCCTGGTCGACAACGCTTTGAAATATAGTCCAGCGGATTCTCAGATTAAAGCAGTACTCTCGAGGCAGGGACGTCAGGCGCGGTTTGAAATTATCAATAAAGGCGAGGGTATCCCATCCGACAAATTGCCGCATATCTTTGACCGGTTCTACCGTGTCAACGATTCGAGGGCAGACGGCGGATCCGGCCTTGGTCTAGCACTTGCAAGGGAAATTGTCTCGATCCATAGGGGCGAACTGTCAGTCAGTAGCACGCCCGGCGGACATACATCGTTTCAATTCCTACTGCCACTTCACCGCAAAAGCCAAGCATAATTTCAGATAGTCGCTCTACAATAGCCCACGTAATAGTAGTCAATACAGTATAAAAAGGAGCAACTCAATGAATGTAGTTAGTCGTGGCGTACGTGGAGCAGTCCGCAGCCCGATTCGAGCCGGCGCAATCATCATCATGCTTGCAATCAGCATCGGTCTGATTGTTGCCATGCTGGCGGCGAAGGCCGGAGTCGAAAACAAAATAACATCTGTAAAACAAACTGCAGCAACCGGCATCACGGTTCGACCGGCTGGTATTAGTGGTTTTGGCGGAGGTGGTGATCCACTGACGGCAGCGCAGGTTGCAACGGTTGCCAAAACAGCGCACGTTGCCAGCTCGGTAGCTACACTGACAGATCAGCTCGGTTCAACCGATACCAATTTGACACCATCGTTGTCACTTGGTTCGTTTGGCCAACGTCAGCAACGCTTTGAAAGCTCGGGGAGCACGTCTACAGGACAAGCGC
>JAQGGV010000054.1 GCA_028289185.1 Candidatus Saccharimonadota bacterium | reverse complement strand
TGTTTTGTAAACCGTTTAGATTACCGCCAACAGATAGAAGCGCTCTCGATTGCCCTTGCTTCCAGCGACTTCGCTATCGCGTTTTCCTTTAATCACAAACATCTTCTTGGCCCATAGCTCAAAATCCTGCAAAATTGACCGACGTATGGCATCGTTTTTGATAATTCCTTTGTTCACTTGTTCCCTACCCGCCTCGAATTGCGGTTTAACCATAGCGACGATAATTGTGCCTTTTTTGGTAAGGTTTGTCCCAATATGCGGCAATATGTCACGTAGGCTAATAAAACTGACGTCGATGACAATAATATCTGGCGCCTGGTCGATGATGACCTTGTTCCCCAGCTCTTTTTTATCGCGTTTTTCATAATTTCCGGCACTCACATCACGAATATCGGTTTTTTCATGGAGTTCAATCCGTTTGTCACCCTGAAGACTCGGGTGTAGCTGATTAGTTCCGACATCGACAGCAAATACCTTTATTGCCCCATGTTGCAGTGCAAAATCGGTAAATCCACCGGTGCTGCTACCAACGTCGAGGACGGTTTTGCCACGAAAGTCGACTTTCAGCAGCTCGGCGACACTGGCCAGCTTCAATCCCGCTCGACTGACGTATTGTTCCTCGGTGTTCAAGCGTACATCGGCTGTTTCCGATACAAATAGCCCCTGTTTATCGGCAATTCGCCCATCAACAGTTACTTTGCCCAATCGAATCCAGCTTTCGGCCTGCGAACGCGAAGAAACCAGGCTCTTTTTAACCATTAATTGGTCTAGCCTGGTTTTCATCGGTTATTTCTTCCGTTCGCGGTATTCGCCAGTTGATGTATCAACAGAGATAACATCGCCCGTTTTGATGAATGCCGGAACCTTTACGACCAGCCCCGTTTCAACCGTCGCATCCTTCAGGACATTGCTGGTTGTGTCACCTTTGACGACGTCCTCGGTGTAGGTCACTTCCAGATACAGGTTTTTGGGTAGTTCGACGTTTATCACGCGCTCGGCAAAAAATTGCAGACTGAGTTCGTCGCCTTCTTTCAGATACTGCGAAGCGGTGTCGACAATTTCAGGGTTTAGCTGGAACTGCTCGAATGATTCTGGGTCCATGAAATGGAAGTCAGTGCCATCGGTATACAGATACTGCACCGTTTTGTTGGTGACTTCTGCGCGTTCGATTTTTTCCTGACCCTTGAAAGTTTTGGGGATGACACTACCATCAATCAAGTTTTTAAGCTTCACGTTGACGATGCTGCCGCCACGGCCCATAACCTTTTGGGAATACTCAACAACACGGTATGGTTTGCCGTCTATTTGGCAAACAACGCCTTTTTTGAGGTCAGTTGGTTGATACATAGCTGCCTCCTAGTTGTTGGTTACGAATGGTAACAGTGCAAGATGACGTCCACGCTTGATAGCGGTTGCCAATTGGCGCTGTTGTTTGGCAGATAGACCAGTCTTGCTGATTGGTTCGATCTGACCGTACATGTTCATGTAACGGAGTAGTGTCTTTGCATCTTTGTAGTCAAAGTATGCTGGTGCGTCTTTTTTAAATCGTTTAATAGCCATAATTTTCTCCTAGAATGGAATCTCGCTGAGGTCAATCGGTTTGTCGTCGATATCTTCGATGACAACGTCTTCTGATTTCTTGTTCGCAGGTGCCGCAGATGAAGCTGGAGCAGAACTGCCACCACTCTCACCATTTGGACCGTCCAGGAAGGTGACGTCACTTGCAGTGACTTCTACCTTGCTGCGCTTCTTGCCGGTGTCTTTGTCGTCCCAGCTGTCCTGACGTAAACGTCCTTGGATCAGTACGCGGCGTCCCTTGCTCAGATATTGCTGAACTAGTTCACCGGTCTTTTCCCAGGCAGTAATGTCAAAGAAGTCTGCTTGGTCGTCCTGAGTTTGGCGATCGACTGCGAGACTAAATGTCGTCACTGTCTTGCCACTCGGTGTCGTGCGTGTTTCTGGGTCGCGGGTAAGGCGTCCCATCAGAATTACTTGATTGATCCCCCTAGCCATTCCTACTCTCCTTTTTCCTCTTCTTTATCGTCTCTATCATCAGTATCGTTACGCTCAGCTGCTCGCTTTTTGTCATCGGCAATCAGGGCACGGCCCTTTTCATCGACTTTGACCAGCAGGTAACGTGGTACTTCGTCGGTGATGTTCAGCGTGTTGCTGATCTTCAACGGCGCGTCTGCCGGCAATTTGACGTCCATAAAGACGTAAATCGCAAATTCTTCTTTGTTAATTTTGTAGGCAAGTTTCTTTTTGCCCCAGTTGTCTTCGCTGACGATTTCGCCGCCGGCGTTCTTCACGATGTCGCGCACCTTTGTCAGGGGCGCTTCCAAATCTGCTTCCAAATCTGGGTGGATCAGAACGGTTAGTTCATATTCCTTCATTCTTCCTCCTTCGGAATACCCTACGTATTGCTACGTACGGATGCTTATATCGTGTATAAGCTGAGTTAATAACTTCTTCATTATAGCCTACACCCCTGTAAATTACCAGCCCTTTCGTTGCATAATGCAGATTATCATGGTATAACCATTTTGAGAGCTAGAGTCCACCACGTGAACTCCGGCTGGAGTTCGTTGAGATAGAGAGGCAATCATGCCCGTAATCCTGTTAACTAACCTGACATCTGCCATTGATGACCTGTGGGCCCGCCTTGGCAATGCAAGCGGCTTCATCCATGCAGACGTCCTGACCTGCCGTGCTTACTCGACCAGCGAGTATGCCATCTACGGCTGTCCGTTGGTATACAAGCCCAAGGACGCTTTCCGGTACTTCCTGTGGCGGCGTCCGTGTGAGGCCGATTCGCTTGGCGACATGGTCACGGCCATTCCGCGAGGCCTGTTCGGTAGCAGGTTGGCTGCAGGCAAACAGGTAGGCCGTGTCCGCCACTACCAGATAGACAACCTACCCGAGCAGACGCAGAGTCGACTGCTCGAACTGATACTACGGAGTGGTTACTTGTAGCACGCCCTCTGCCCCAACGAAAAGCCCCTTCCACATCCGTGTGGTTGGGGTATTTCGTTTTCTAGCCTAAGTCTTCCTCGGAGTCATCGTGACCGCCAAGGTCGTCCATGTTTGTAATCAGGACATCACGCGGTTTACTGTTGCCCGTTGATTGGCCGACAATACCTTGGTCCTCCATGGTGTCGATATAGCGGGCTGCTTTGGCGTAGCCGATGCCCAGACGTCGCTGTAGCAGGCTGGCGCTTGCTTTGCCACTGCTCACAACGATACGCAATGCCTCCTGGTATGTATGGTCGCCAGCGGTATCGGTTGCAAAGTCCATGACCACGCCACCCTTACCATTCAGCTGAACTGGCTGGCTAATAATCTCGTCGTTGTACTGTGGTGCCGATTGCATGCGCAAATAATCGGTAATCTTCTCTACTTCTTCGTCGGTTACCCAGGCACCCTGGATACGCTTTGGCTTGCTCATACTTGGCGTTAGCATCAGCATGTCACCTTGGCCTAGCAGCTTCTCTGCACCGACTTGGTCCAGAATCGTGCGGCTATCAACTTGGCTGGCCACGGTAAATGCAATACGCGCAGGCACGTTGGCCTTAATCAGACCG
>JAQGGV010000038.1 GCA_028289185.1 Candidatus Saccharimonadota bacterium | reverse complement strand
AACCATACCCCGTGGATGGAGAGCATATGAATAAGCCGAGCGATAAAGACAATCATATTGCCAAGATTAAAGAGCTGCTCGGATACTACAAGGAAATTACCGAGACGGTAAGAGAACCTTTCATAATACTCGATGAGAATCTATGTGTCGTGACTGCAAATGCAGCTTTCTATCGAAAGTTCAAAGTCTATAAGAAAGACACCGTGGATAGGCGTATTTATGACCTGGGCAACAACCAATGGAATGCACCGGAACTGCGCGAGTTGTTAGAGAACATCCTTCCGCTCCATAAAGTCCTCAACGGCTATGCGGTGAGCCACGACTTTCCTGAACTTGGGCATAGAACAATGCTACTCAACGCTAGGCAGGTTGATAGTAAGCAGTTAATTTTACTTGCCATGGAGGACGTCACGGAGAAACTAAAATTTGAAAGTGATTCATCTGAGATAACGGACAGTCTTATCAGGCAGCGGGATAAACTCCAAAATCTTAACGATGCCAAGGATGAGTTTATTTCATTGGCTTCCCACCAACTCCGTACACCAGCCACCGCAGTAAAACAGTCTCTTGGAATGTTGACTCAGGGATACGCTGGAGACCTGACAAAAAAGCAAACGAGAATGCTCAATATTGCCTACAACAATAGTGGTAGACAACTCGAGATAATTGAAGATTTACTCAGAGTCGCAAAAGTCGATGCAGGTAAACTCTATTTGGAAAAGGCGCCGACCGATCTTGTGAAGCTCATCGAAAAAGTCATTGAACAGCAAGCCATCCTGTTTAAAAACCGACAGCAACGAATCCTTTTCCTAAAACACAGCCAGGTTGTACTTGCTACAATTGATCAGAAACTGATTTCGATGGTGATGGAAAACTTACTTGATAATGCAGGCAAATATTCGGCCAATGGTGAGCAAGTAACTGTTAACGTTGAACAAACCAGCGCATGGACTATCATCTCGATTCAAGATAATGGCGTTGGGATACGCAAGAGCGATAACCCTAAATTATTCAAAAAATTTAGTAGGATTGATAATCCATTTTCCATATCTGTTGGTGGGAGTGGGCTCGGTCTTTATTGGGTGAAGGAAGTAGTTGATTTACACGGTGGAGACATTGAACTCACCTCAAAATTACATGTAGGCTCCACTTTTGCAATCAAGATACCCCTCTAATTAATGGCTCGTCTGCATTCACTCGCGATACGCGATACGTACTTGTTGTTATTTATTCGTAACGAGGGTCCATTTGCACTCATTTATCGGTATTGAGGTTGCAGTTTAACAGATATAGCTGTACATTTAGACATAAGTACTATGGTGGTGAACCAACACGTGAAAAAAATTTTGCTGATGCTCGAATTCATCGCCTTACTTTGTGCGTCGTCGTCGAATGCCTGGGCGATCACAATCGGCAACCCAACCGGTACGGCTACTGGTGGGTGGTATAAGGACAGTTTTAGCCTTTCGATTACTCACGGCACAACAGGTGTCCTAGGCCTAGTCCTGGCATGTAGCGGTAGCGGTACATCATACTCGTACACCTATACATCGACAAATTTCGGCGCCCATACATATGCAATCTATGCAAATAGCGCCGACGACCCTTACCTCAAATTGGACAGCGGTAGCTTCCAAGCACTCGATCCGAAATGTGGTGGTTCAGCACCATCTGGTGGCGCCTCTAAGCAATTTGTTGCAAGCATCGATGGGCAGGCGCCTTTCGTCAACATAACATCGCCAAACGGTTCCGTGTCCTCGTCAGATAACAACTACGTCATCGGTGGCTCGACGAACGACCCAGAGGGCAACCTCAAAACAGTTCAAGCCAAGGTAAACGGCACGCTTGGTCCGACAGCATCCGTCAGTGGCACCACCTACAGTGTACAAGTGCCAATCAACAAGGGCGCGAACTCAGTTCAAATGATAGCAACAGATGTCGTTGGTCATACGTCGACGTCAAATACGGTGACAATCACCGGGACGACCGCTAGTTCGGGGGGAGGTTCCTCAAACGGCTCGTCTGGGGCTGGATCTAGCTCAGGTGCAAGCGGTAGTTCTGGTTCATCTGGAGCATCGGGATCAGCAACCGGTGAAAACAGTATCGATGACGGGACTGCGCCACTCCTCTTTGACTCGGAGAAATTAATATCCGTCACCGATCCGAGGGCAGCCACCAAAGCCTCCGACCCAGCCCAAGTCCAAAAAGCAGCTTCATTGTCCGGTGCAACTGGCTTTGGCTACGCCGCCCTGGTCGCAATTAACGTTCTTTTACTCATCGCCTGTATATACGTTATCTATAGGTCACGCCCGATTTTTGCCGAGCTCAGTAGTGATAAGCCCGGATTACGCCGAAAAATCATTATCATCGTGACATTGCCGTCACTCGTTCCTCTCATAGGAATGGGTTATCTAGGCTACCTGCAGCTCAGTACTGGCGCCAAAAGCCAATTAAGCGACCAGCTGCAAAAATCCGCACAGGCATCTGCCGTCAAGTTGGATAGGGAATTTACCATACGCCACACTATCATCACGACGACCGCCGGTGATATTTTGCAACTCAAAAGCCAGTATCAAGCCCAGCAGGATCAGTTAACCCAGCATCAAGCCGACTGCCTGCAGTTGGTGCAAACTGCCATCCCGGCCGGCCAATTCGGCAAGGTAACGAGCAGTAGCGATTGTCTGCCATTTCTGGCGGCCTTTGCGCAGCTGCGAACCTCGACCAAGACCTCTGACTATGTCAATGCGCTCAGCGACGGGGCAGCTGCCGCCACAAAAAATCTGTCTGCCCAGGAAAATGAACGAGTCAACGAGTCACTCGCATCGATACGTAATTTCTTCCCGGACATACTCGAAATGACGGTTGTCGACAATAGCTCCACGCCGGCCATCAAAGCAATATTGCCGCGGGTCAATGGCAGCGCCACCACGATAGCATCGGACCACAAGGATCTCCTTAACCAAGCAGCCAAGAAGAACCTGGCGCAATTCGCCGTCATCGGTAATAGCAAACAATTACTCCTGACGTACCCAATCCTCAATGGCGTCTCGTCGCTTGGCGGCGTCATCGTTGATATAGACACCCAAAATCTGTCGTTTGTACCAGCTATCTGGCAGTCCACACCCAAACCGTACTCAACCGACCAAGTGTTCTTTATGACAGCCGAGGGCCAGATGGTAACCGCATCATCTGCTGTCCACCCCGGCTCAGATCAAATAAAAGCGCTCGCAACGAGTTCGCAATCGGATGTCTACAATCTGAAATTACCCGACCAGGAATACACGGCACGGACAGCCCCAGTCAGCAGTGTTAACTGGGTCGTTGCTGTTGCAACACCCGCCAGTTCCGTCCTCGCACCAATCGCAGGCATTCAGCAGACGGCCGTGCTGGCGATTATTGCCTTTGTCCTGCTGTCTATCACCCTAGGCATTTGGTTCGCAAGCAGCATCGTCGACAAAATCAGGTATCTATTCAAGGGTGCGATTGCATTCTCGAAGGGAGACCTGGACTACCGCATCGCACTCGGAAGCAATGATGAGCTGCGCGTACTCGGTGACACCATGAACCAGATGGCTGCAGATATGAAGAAGGCTCAAACGGCGCTGGTTCAAAAGGACAAAGAGTTTATCAGCATGGCCACGCACGAACTGAAAGCACCAATGACAGCCATCATCGGCTATATGAGTATGATCATCGACGATGGCATGGGTAGTGTTGACGACACCGCGCGCAGGTTCATCCGAGAAGCCTACGCCGGAACCATACGCCTCCGTGACATCGTAACCGACATGCTGGACGTCGCGCGCTTGGAATCGGGTCATGCGGTGTTCAAACTTGAACCATTGGATATGAACGTCGTCACCGCGTCGGTCGTAGACATACAGCATATACAGGCCGACATGGCAGGTATCGCACTTATCCATGAGCCTGGTAGCAATCTACCAAAAGTTACAGCCGATAGCAGTAAAGTGCAGATTATCCTAACGAACTTCATTAGCAACGCCATTAAATACAACCGACCGGATGGCAGCGTCACCATATCCCACACACTGCAGGAAGGCCATGTCGTGACATCCATTGCCGACACGGGCCTAGGCATCCCCAAGGATCAAGAGTCGCATATATTTGAAAAGTTTTAC
>JAQGGV010000051.1 GCA_028289185.1 Candidatus Saccharimonadota bacterium | reverse complement strand
AATGCTGACCGATACGCATTGCCACATTCACGAGGCAGACTACACGCTACCGGTTGGCGATGTACTAAAGCGGGCCGCAGAGGCTAATGTTGGCAATATGTTGCTGGTTGGGACGAGTGAGCAGAGTAGTAAAGATGCAATTGCGCTCGCACTGCTGCATGACAACTTGTACGCAGCCGTTGGTGTACACCCGCACGATACTAAGGATGGTTACGCCGAAATTGCCACACTTGCCACGCAAAATGTCGTCGCCGTTGGCGAAATTGGTCTGGACTACTTTTATGACAATAGTCCGCGCGAGTTGCAGATCAAAGCCCTGGAATCACAAATCCAAACAGCCCTCGACAATAATTTGCCGATTATTTTCCATGTTCGCGATGCACCGTCCGCTGAGCGGCATACATCTGTTTGGAATGATTTCTGGCCTATCCTTGATAATTTTCACGGTATCAGGGGTGAATTACATAGTTTTACCGATAATCAAGCCAATTTAGACAGAGCATTCGAGCGTGGACTATATGTCGGCGTCAATGGCATTAGTACGTTTACCAAGGACAAGGCCCAGCAGGAACTCTACGCCTCAATTCCACTGGACAAAATGTTGCTCGAAACAGATGCGCCGTTCTTGACGCCTGCCCCATATCGTGGTACTGTAAACGAGCCAGCATTCGTTAGTGAGATAGCGAAATTTCACGCTAGTCTACGGGGAATAAAACTTGAAGAAGTCGCACACGCGACAACAACGAATGCAAACACGCTATTTCATTTAGCGTAACTTACGAAAAAAACACAAAAATGCCACCACTTTAACCAATAGAAATGGATTTTTTTCGATGCCAACAATGACGGACAACACACAATTTAATTTCCCTGGTGAAGCCATGACGTCTCAAAGGGGTAATTTTGATGTGATACGGTCGCAGCAGTTCATTGAATTGGCCAATACACATAACCCGGAGCAGGTAGCCGAACGCTTCCCTCTCAAGACATTATTCGGTGATCAAGCTGTTGCCGGAAAAATCATTATTGATACAACAGAACTTGAACTTGCCAATCAGGCACGATTTTTTGCGTCACACGACAAGAATCAACTGACATTTGACGATATCGAACCATTTTTGGACGGTGTTGGTGGTTGGTTAGAATTTGACCGTAAAGAGGTAGTCAACAATGGCCGGCCTCTTTAAACGATTACTGACGGGCAGCACCCAAACAAAATCTGGCTTTACGCTCCGTTCCAAACCAACGATGCGCGAACTTATCCAGGCCGAGAGTGAAATCGGCGGCAACCTTTTTGGTCATATTCCGACTGGCCATCACCGTCAATTCTTTAACCTCGACCGACATACGTGGGTCTGGTACGAGGAATGGCTGGATGATAAGGGTAAGGCCAACAACACGACGACTCGTTACGAAATTCACGAAAACGGCATCCTGAAAGTCCAAGATGGCAAACAGTATTACTATATCGAGGGCGAAGAGCTGACAAACTTGGTAACTGCCATCCGTATGTACTACGAACAGGTGAGCCGTGATGTCTACCGACGCGACCCATCAACCGGCAAGCTACTTACGGTATAATATACAAGATGAGTGTTTATCTGGACCATGCGGCAGCAACGCCGCTCGACCCCGCTGTACTGGCTGCTATGCAGCCTTATTTTAGTGAGGCCTTTTATAACCCTTCTAGCCCCTATGCGCCAGCGGTTGCGGTTCGTCGTGACTACGAAGCGGCCAAGGGTGCTATCGCATCGACTATTGGTGCAAAATCGGGAGAGATTACGATGACTGCCGGCGCGACCGAATCAATTAATCTCGCGTTCGCATCTGGCGGTGGGCATATTGTAACGACGGTTATTGAGCATCAATCAGTTTTGGCCGCAGCAGCACGTGCAGACCATACATTGGTCGATGTCGACAAAAATGGCCGCGTTGATCCAGCCAACATAGGCGCGGCAATTCGTCCGGACACATGGTTGGTTAGTGTTGCACTAGCAAATAACGAAATTGGCACTATCCAACCGCTCGGTAAAATCGCCGAGATTATCAAACAGATCCGTGATGAGCGATTGGCTGCGGGTAATACGACGCCGCTTTATCTGCATAGCGATGCTTCGCAGGGTGCAGGGCAGTTGGATATGCACGTAACGCGTCTGGGCGTTGATATGTTGACGCTCAATGCGGCGAAAGTCTATGGGCCAAAGCAAGTTGGGCTGCTGTATGCGGCACGCACTGTCCGACTGAGCCCACAAATTGTTGGTGGCGGGCAGGAATCAGGGCTACGCAGTGGCACCGAAAATGTCGCTGGCGTGATTGGCTTTGCCAAGGCGCTACAGCAGGCGGACGAGCATCGTCATAGCGAAGTTATGCGTCTGTCCAAACTTCGCGATGATTTGCAGAAACGACTGACGGACGCATTTGAAGACGCTGTTATCTCTGGCCATCACAAATACCGCCTGGCTGGCCATCTGCACATTTCATTCCCCGGGCTCGATGCCGAACGATTGATATTTGGCCTGGAAGCACGCGATGTATTGGTCGCGACCGGTAGCGCCTGTGCTGCCAACAAGGGCACGCGTTCGCATGTGCTCGATGCGATTGGTTTGGAGCCATCAGTTGCCGATGGTAGCCTGCGTATTAGTCTGGGCAAAGCTACCAATCAAGCGGCAATCGACCTAGCATCGGAGGCAATCATTGCCGAAGTTCAACGCGAGAAGGAAAGATTAGCAAGATGATAAAACTGTTTGGAGGACTGCTGTTTATAGTCATCTTTGCAGCCATTGCGATCAGTGCTATCGGCGCATATTTGGGACCAGATGGCCTGAGTCGCTGCGACCCGTACCCATCAACCAAGGATGATTGCCAAGCTGTCGACGCTATCGTTGCGATTAGCGGCGGCGACACATCGGCACGCACGGCCCAAGCGATTGATTTATACAAACACCAATGGGCACAGCTGCTTGTATTCTCTGGTGCGGCGCAAGATACATCTGGTCCATCAAACGCCGAAGCAATGAAACGCCAAGCAATTGCAGCGGGTGTCCCCGAGGCTGATGTACTGCTGGACGAGACTAGCCAAACAACCAAGCAAAATGCCAGTAACGCCATTGCGCTATTTACGCAGCATGATATTCGGTCGGTCATTTTGGTGACATCGGCCTATCATCAACGTCGCGCTGGGTTGGAATTTGGTCAACGTGCGGGCAGTGCAATCAAAATCATCAATCATCCCGTTCGTACGGATGATCAGTGGTCTCCATGGTGGTGGTTGACACCAACCGGTTGGTGGCTGGCTATCAGCGAACTATTCAAGATCCTGGTGTTTTATATGGGAGTTAGCCGATGACCCGTGTCTTTGTTGGTATGAGTGGCGGTGTCGATTCGTCGCTGACGGCTGCTCTATTAAAAGAGCAAGGTTACGACGTAACTGGCGTCTATATGAAAAACTGGACGCAGGATTTGCCAGGTCTGAAATGCCCATGGGCCGATGATTTGGCCGATGCCAAACGCGTGGCGGTGCAATTGGGAATCGATTTTGAAGTGTTTGATTTTGAAAACGAATACAAACACAAAGTTGTCGATTATATGATAGACGAATACAAGGCTGGTCGCACACCAAACCCAGATATCATGTGCAATCAGGAAGTGAAATTCCGACTGTTTTTGGATACGGCATTGGAACGCGGCGCCGACATGATTGCGACTGGACACTACGCCAGTGTCGAGAACGGCGTGTTAAAAATGGCGGTCGATCGGAACAAAGATCAAACCTACTTTTTGTACCGGGTCACAGGCGAAGCACTGCAAAAAACACTCTTTCCGCTTGGTGGCTACACCAAACCAGAGGTTCGCAAAATGGCCACGGAACGCGGTCTGACGACGGCGGCAAAACCCGACAGCCAAGGCATTTGTTTCGTTGGTCAAATTGGCATTCGCGATTTTTTGAGCGAATACGTTGAGCAAAAACCAGGCAATATTGTCGACAAAAAAACCGGCAAAACCGTCGGCCATCACGATGGTGCGATTTTCTATACACTTGGCCAGCGTCACGGACTGGATGTTGGTGGTGGTCTGCCATACTACGTCGTTGGCAAGGACATGGACAAAAACGAAGTCTATGTATCGCGTGACCTGCAAGACGAATCACTCTGGCGACATGATGTTCAATTGCAAGAAATTCATTGGATCAATGATGCGCCAGTTGATGGTGATTACCAGATTCGTATTCGTCACCGCGCACCGCTTGTGACGGCGCAGTTAACCGGCGACATGCTGCATATCGATGAAGCTCAGCGTGCCGTCGCAGCCGGTCAATCAATTGTGATCTATAGTGGGGATGTCTGTTTGGGTGGCGGAATTGTCGTCTAGCTGATAAAATAACAGAGATGAACACCGAGACAATCCGAAGCGAATACCTGAAATTTTTTACCGAGCGTGGCCACAAAGTTATTAAGCGTGCACCATTGGTGCTGCAGGGCGACCCGACGACATTATTTACTGGCAGCGGTATGCAGCCAATTATTCCGTATCTGTTGGGTGAACCTCATGTTGATGGCAAGCGCTTAGTCGACAGCCAGACCTGCCTGCGTGCTCAGGATATCGATGATATTGGCGACAACCGCCACACGACGTTTTTTGAAATGCTCGGCAACTGGAGCCTTGGCGATTATTTCAAGCAGCAACAGATCGAATGGATGTTTGAATTCCTGGACACGGTTGTTGGGTTGGATATGAGCAAACTCTACGTGACATGCTTTATCGGGGCACCAGAATACGAGATTGAAAAAGACACCGAGGCAGCAAATGTCTGGAAGAAATTATTTGAGGCAAAGGGATTGCCGTCGGGCGAGGCCGAAATTGGTAGTGAGGAAGAAGGTTACAGTAAAGGCATCAAGGACGGTGAGCGAATATTCTATTATGATGGTAGCAAAAACTGGTGGTCACGAAACGGTGCGCCAGAAAGCACGCCAATTGGTGACCCATGCGGCCCCGACAGCGAAATGTTTTACCTGTTTGATTCTGTCGAACACAACACTGATTTTGGCGAATTTTGCCACCCTAACTGTGATTGTGGGCGATTTATGGAAATCGGCAACAATGTCTTTATGGCGTATCGCAAAGTTGCTGACGGCAAGTTCGAAAAGCTTGAATACCCGAACATCGATCATGGTTCCGGCCTAGAGCGAATCGCAGCCGCCAAACTGAATGATCCTGATGTCTACAAAATCAGTCTGATGTGGCCAATTATCGAAAAACTTCAAAGTATCAGCGGCAAAAAATACGAAGACAACCTAGAGAGTATGCGTGTGATTGCCGACCATCTACGTGCTGCTACCTTTCTTGCTGTTGACGGGTGTATTCCATCCAACAAAGAGCAGGGTTATGTTATGCGCCGTTTGCTGCGTCGGGCGATTCGTTTTGCCTTTGATTTGGGAATCGAGCAGAACTTTTTGGAGCAAGTCGTACCAGTTATTGCAGATTTGTATCACAACGACTTTCCTGAGGTTGCCGAAAATCGTGATTCGGTGATTGCAACGCTCGTAAAAGAGGAAAAGTCATTTCGAAATACACTTCGGAAGGGACTAAAAGAGTTCGACAAAATTGCTGATCAGAAAAAAGATCTTTGGACCTATGAAGATGCAAATGATGATGAAATATTTGAAGATACAAAATATTTAATTCCAGAACCAGTTCACAATGGCAAAAAAGAATGGATTAAAATTCAAGGGAACGCTATTACGGGAAAAGATATTTTTCTATTACAGGATACTTATGGATTTCCATGGCCACTTTCGGTTGAGGAAGCCACTAATAGGAATATTGCAATTACTAAGGACTGGGCAACTAGCCAGCATGCCGAAATGGAAGAGCAACGTAACCGTTCCCGCACAGCCGTAAAAGGCGAGTTCAAGGGCGGCCTCGGTGGAGATGCGCTAATCCACAAGAAATACCACACCGCGACACATCTGTTGCAATCGGCCCTTCGTGAACTATTTGGTGACCAAGTTCGCCAGCACGGTAGCAATATCACCGAAGAGCGCCTTCGTTTCGACTTCAGTCTCGATCACAAAATGACACCCGAGGAAATCGCCAAGGCCGAGGAATTGGTTAACAGCTGGATCCAGCAAGATCTGCCGGTTTGGTTTACGATGTATCCGACCCAGGAAGCCCTAGACATGGGCGCAATTGGTCCATTCGGCGAGCGCTACGGCGATAGCGTCAAAGTCTATCAGATGGGTAAAGATGCACAGATGGCTAGCTTAGAAATCTGTGGCGGTCCTCATGTGGATCATACGGGCCAGTTGGCCGAGGATGGTAAAGTCTTCAAAATCGTCAAAGAAGAAGCCTCATCCGCTGGCATTCGTCGAATTAAAGCGGCCTTAGTATAATATTTCACATTTATAGCCGTAAGCATCTCTGGTATAATAACTTCAACTATGGTTTTTAATAAACTTCGCGCTGCCCGCAAAAATCACGAACCCAACGAGGACTATATCGTCGGTCTGGACATTGGAACCGAGTTCGTCAAAGTTCTGATTGCTAGGGTTGATGGCGAAAAACTAGAAATCGTCGGTGTCGGCCGCGCCCGCCAGGACGTTAGCGACATGCACAGTGGTGCAATTGCCGATATCGCTGGCGTCGTTCACAACTGTGAGGAAGCACTGGCCGAAGCCGAAGATCAAGCAGGATTACAGGCCAAACGAGCCGTCATCGGCATTGCCGGCGAACTGGTCAAAGGTCTGACTAACACCATCAAATACCGCCGACCACAGCCGGACAAACCGTTGGACGTTGCCGAAATGGAATTTATTATCGAGAAGGTTCAGGAACGTGCCCAGGGCAAAGCCCAAAAAGAAATTGCACTGGAAACTGGCAACGACGAAGTCGAGGTAAAACTGGTCAACAGCGCGCTGGTCAGTATCCATATTGACGGTTACAAAGTATCCAATCCGATTGGTTTCCAGGGGCGAGATGTCGCTGTTCAGATCTATACTGCATTTGCCCCGATGGTGCATATTGGGGCACTCGAGCATGTCGCCGAAGATTTGGCGCTCGAACTGGTCGCAGTCGCGGCCGAGCCGTTTGCCGTTAGCCGAAGTGTCCTGGGTACGGACAGTAATAGTAACTTCACCGCCATTCTGGCCGACGTCGGTGGCGGTACAACCGACATTGCGGTCGTCAACGATGGTGGTGTCGAGGGTACGCGTATGTTCGGAATCGGCGGACGCAGCTTTACGCGCACAATTATGTCCGAAATGGACCTGAATTATTCTGACGCCGAGAAACTCAAAATGCACTACGGCCACGAACAAATCAAACCAGCAGTCAAAAAGCAGCTGGGTGATGCCATCGAAAAGACGCTTGAAGTCTGGATTGACGGTGTTGAACTAGCCCTCAGTGAGTTTGATTCTGTCGATCATCTGCCAAATCGCATCCTGCTATGTGGTGGTGGCGC
Source organism: Candidatus Saccharimonadota bacterium (assembly GCA_028289185.1). Classification (GTDB taxonomy): domain Bacteria; phylum Patescibacteriota; class Saccharimonadia; order Saccharimonadales; family Saccharimonadaceae; genus UBA2112. The sequence continues at coordinate 7,279 of JAQGGV010000051.1, read as the reverse complement.
CAGCCTCGACCCGCTTGTCGCGGCACTGTCCGAGCGTGATTGGTACAAGAACCTACCTTTCACCAAAAAGCCGACCGTTCATCACATTAAACCAAGTGAAGTCATGGGAATTACAGATACGACTGGCACAATCGACGATCATACATTCATTACCGCCATGGGCCTTCTACGGGTTGGCTATGATACAATTGTAGGTACAAGCGACAGCGATACGATCAAAGATAAAGTCAATCGTCTGCTGAGAATATAAACATGCAACAAAAAGACGTAATATACATCGACGTAGAAGACGACATTACCTCCATCATTGGCAAGGTAAAGGCTTCAAAAGAAGACATTGTTGCCATTGTTCCGCCTAAACGCACTGGCGTACTGCAGAGTGCGGTCAATTTGCGGCTATTGGCACGCGCGGCCAATAATGCCGACAAAAAATTGGTCCTGGTAACTGGCAACCAAGCCCTAACTCATCTAGCCGCCAATGCCAAAATTCACATTGCCAAGAATTTACAGTCCAAACCAGAAATGGTTGATATTAAAAGCTTTGATAACGTTGACGACGAAGAAGACGTCATCGATGGCGAGAAGTTGCCTGTTGGCGACCACGCCAAATTACCAGCCAATGACGAGGCCGAGGAAATTATTATCCCGCCAAGCTCGGTGGACGGCATCGACATCGACGAAAAACCAAAACCAGCTCGCAAAAAGTCCAAAAGTGGTATCAAAGTGCCCGATTTTGGTACATTCCGCCGCAAAGCAGCCTTTGGAGCTGTTGGTGGTATTTTGCTGATCGTTTTCCTATGGTGGGCAATTGCTATCGCTCCACATGCAACCATCGTCATTAGTGCCAAAACAAGCCCTGTTGCCATCAAGAATCAGGTGACAATTGGTGATACGCTGCAAAACGACCCGACCAAGATGACACTAACCTCCGCCACTCAAACCGACAAGGTTACTTCAACAAACGACATCACGCCGACTGGTACCAAGGATGTCGGTACGAAAGCAACTGGCTCGGTCGTGTTCACGAACTGTATGGATAGCGGTGCGTTAACGGTGAATTCAGGTACGTATATCAGCAATGGTGCCAACAACTACGTTGTTCAGTCAACCGTAGTGGTACCGGGCGGCCATCTTAACTCCCACGGCTGTGTCAGTGGGGGGGTCTCGGCCCCAGTTAATGTCATAGCGACAGATATCGGCAACGCGTATAACACATCATCCGGCGCTTCATTTACTGTGGCGGGTTTCACGAGCGATATGTCGGCTTCGTCGAGTAATGGATTGGCCGGTGGCGACAAGCACACGGCAAAAATTGTTAGTGCAGATGACGTACAGGGTGCACTCGACCAACTAAAACAACAGAGTACGGATACGGAAAAGAAAAAACTCCAGGGTAAATTCGGCTCTGGCTACAAAATTATCGACGATAGCTATCTTGCAACACCAGGTACGCCGACCGCCACACCGGCAATCGGTCAGGAAGTGACAACCGACAAGGCAAAATTATCCCTCGACATCACCTATACACTTGTCGCAATTCCGACAGCCGGGTTGGATGATTACCTCAAAACCTCTATTGGCAAACAGGTTAGTACCAACAGCCAACGAATTTACGACAGCGGTGTATCGTCTGCAAATCTATCAGGTTATCAAGCGGCAGCCGACAAAACCCCGGCAAGCATACAGCTTGTTGCAAGTGGCCAAGTCGGACCAAAGATTGACGATAATCAGATCAAGGACCAAGAAAAAGGCAAGCGAAGTGGCGAAGTTATCGGTGACCTCAAGGCAATCGATGGAGTCAGCGGCGTCGACGTGCAACTATCACCATTCTGGGTGGCCGGCGTACCTGGCGATACAAGCAAAATAACGGTTACATTCAAACTCCTGACCAATGGCTAATCTGATTGCACTCGATGTCGGTACTCGGCGCATCGGTGTGGCCGCTGCTGATTCAACGGTACCTGTGGCTATGCCCCTGGTGACAGTTGATGTCGACGGCGACGAAGTCAGTGTCATCAAAAAGATTATCGACGAACGGCACATTGAGACTGTTGTCGTTGGGTATCCGCGCAATCAGTCTGGCGAAGCGACGGATCAAACGGCTGTCAGCGAGACATTGGGTAGCAAAATTGCTGAATTTACGGAGGTCGTCTACCAGGACGAATCACTGACCAGTATCATGGCCGAGGATCGTTTGAAGGCCAGTGGCAAACCGTACAGCAAGGCCGATATCGACGCCTTTGCAGCGATGATTATCCTGCAAGACTATCTGGAGGATAAGTATGCCTCCTGAACGAAGTCGCCAAAGACCGGTTGATGGCGTACATCACCGTCCTACTATCAAACCCGACTATAGGCCGGACCATGAATTGAAGGCGCCACCACGTCAGGTGCTTATCAAGGAGCATGAACCTGAAGTCATAGCAGAGGTAGTCGCAGAGGTTAAAGCGGTCGTACCCGAGCAAGAGCCCACTGCTTCGGCCCAGGAGCCAGCAACGCAAACTCTCGATGACATCCACGATGAAGAACCGATGCAAATCAAATCGAAAAAGCGTTGGCTCATTCCGCTTATTGCCGTCATTGTTGTAGTTATTGTCGCCATTATCAGCGCTTACGCCTGGTACCAAGGGCAACTAGCGCCTGTTAGTACAGATACGACCAAACACGTCAGAGTGACAATCAAAGTAGGATCGACGCCATCCGCGATTGCCGATCAGCTGCAAACCGACGGTGTTATCAAAAACAAATTGGCATTTACTATTTATACCAAGCTGACACACACCGAAAATAATCTCAAGGCCGGCACATATAGCCTGCAACCAAGCGTTTCGACCCCCGCTATTGTCGATCATTTGGTGGCTGGCAAGCAAGACACGTTCAGCATGACATTTTTGCCAGGGGATACGCTCGACAACAACCGCCAGAAGTTGATTACAGCTGGTTATACCTCCGATGACGTGGATGCTGCACTTAAAAAGACTTACGACAGCCCGTTATTTGCTACCAAACCACTTGCCAATGATTTGGAAGGTTATTTCTATGGCCAAACCAACGAATTTGATACCTCAGCCACGCCAAGTTCGATTCTGGAAACGTTTTTTGGTGAATATAATGACTTTTTGACCCAAAACAACATCGCAGCTGGTCTGCAAAAGCAAGGCCTGAGCCTGTACCAGGGCATCACGCTGGCATCTATCGTGCAACGCGAAGTTGGCACCAAAGACATGCCGCAGGTCGCACGGGTCTTCCTGAACCGCCTGAAGGCAGGTATGACGCTGGGATCGGACGTGACATACCAATATGCGGCCAAAAAGCTCGGTGTCGCCCCGGATCCTAGCCTGGATTCGCCGTATAACACCCGTAAATACCCTGGTTTGCCCCCTGGACCAATTGCTACCCCCGGTAATACGGCTCTGCTAGCCGTTGCCAACCCTGCCGACAATAATTACTTGTTCTTCCTGAGTGGTGATGATGATGTGACATATTACGCTACAACGGATGCACAGCACCAACAAAACATCCTGCAACATTGCCAGAAGAAATGCTCGGTTAACTAGACCCGTAGCGACCGCTTGCGTCGTCACAGATTCCTGTGGAATCTGCACGTAGCGCGCTGTCCGTGGGTCCTGCCAGACAATCCACCCCTTCTTTTGAAAAATCAGAGATTTTATCAAAAGTGGGTGCGACCCCGTTGTCTGTCACCCACGCTCCGTGGATCACGCTAGCTCGGGTGGCGGCGAGCGGGGCAGCTCCCGAAAATCTTTTCACTGTCCTGAAAAATTTTCAGGGGCGGACTCGCCGACAGGACCTGAGTCCAGTGACCTACGTAGCGAAGCGTATAACGGGAACGGTCGCCAAGGGTTCCGCTACTCTATCCAATGCTTTAAACAATCTGATAATCATGACAAGTAAACCTTATCAAAGAACATATTGACACTATTTGCAATCAGCGGTACACTAACTATTAGCACATTTGTGGATTCATGCACTACATATGGGTCGGAGAACTGATGACAGATTGTCCGAAACTATATGCGCGAGTGGGAGAAATGAAGCATAAATGAGCCTACCGACAAATGTCGCACGGGTATAGAAATGAACATTTTCAAAGTAAATAATAATTAACGAGAAATCGGTCGATTAAATACCCCTTTCCCACCGCCTCATTGCGAGATGGCGAGAAGTAAGACAGAGTAAGGTAGTGCCCTTGTAGTAATGCAGGCGGCAGGAGAATGATAATTCGTAACCAACCAGTTTCGGATGACGCTACGTCGTCTAATGATCGTTTGAAGCATCAAGTTTTCAAACGAGTTACTAACCGAAAAACAAACAAGATGCCAAAAATGACTGTTTTCGCAGCCTATGGTGGCGTCTTTGCTCTCATCGTTTCGGTCATCGCAGTTGGATACCAACCTCCTCAGCCGACCTCAGCAGCTCCTGCAGCTGCCGCTGTTGCGTTGCAATCACCCGTTGTAACTCCTTCGACTGGCCAACCAGCCGTTGACGAACTTGTCGCAACTGATGTTGCTGCGACTTTAGCAGAACAGACAAACATGCCTGTATCAAGCTACGTTGCCAACATGTCTGTCTCGCTTGCCGCCAAGGACGCCTTGGCGCAAACAAACGACAATGCTATCGTCAAACCAGAAATCGTTCAGGCTACATTGAGTAGCCGTGATATTACTAGTTATGTCACCGTGTCTGGTGATACTGTTGCATCTGTTGCCGCAGCCCATAATTTGCAACCCGACACGATTCGTTGGGCTAATAACCTGACCAGTGACACACTGAATGCTGGCCAAAACCTATCACTTCCGCCAATTGATGGCGTTGTTTACACCGTCAAGGGCGGCGACACACCAGATACTGTCGCATCCCAGTATGGTGCAAGCAAAGATCGCATCATTTCCTTTAATGACCTCGAAATCAGTGGTATGACTCCTGGTTCAAAAATCATTATCCCAAGCGGTGTTTTACCAGCGGATCAACGTCCTGGCTATCAAGCGCCAACCAGCCGTCCAACTCTTGTTAATTATGGCTTGGCTGGCATGGGCAGCGGCTATCGAGTCGCATCCGGTATCAGCGGTGCATCTGCCGGCAACAAGTACGCCTGGGGCAACTGTACCTGGTACGCTTATGAACGCCGCACCCAAATGGGTCACCCTGTCGGCAGTTACTGGGGTAATGCGAATACTTGGGCGTATTACGCTCGTCAGGATGGTTACCCAGTCGACCGTAATCCAGCAGCTGGCGCAGTCCTTGTCGACACCAGCGGTTACTTCGGTCACGTGGCCGTCGTGGAGAGCGTCGCAGCAAACGGCGACATTACGATTAGTGAAATGAACAACTATGCGTATGGTGGATTCGGCGTTGTTGACCGACGTACGATAAGCGCGGGCCAAGCTGGCGCTTATACCTACATCCACTAGTCGTTCGCTCTAGACGGCGTATTACTTCGTTAAAAGTTCCGTTTCTCGCTCTTGCCTCGCATTGCATCCGTCTGGAGTAAACTCACCGCGACGGGTCGGTAACGGTTTAAATTTGCCGAATTTTATGTTATAGTTAGTAAATATGTTTGTAGACACAGCCTCGGTCACGATTCAAGCGGGAAAGGGCGGCGATGGAGCCGTTAGTTTTCGTCATGAAATTTACGAGGACAAGGGTGGTCCAGATGGTGGTGATGGCGGCAAGGGCGGCAATGTTGTCTTTGAAGCCAGCGAAAACCTCAATACACTGATTGATTTTCGTTATCAACCAAATCTGAAAGCTCAACCTGGTGGAAGAGGCGAAAAAGTAAAGCGTCACGGTAAATCTGGCAAAGACGTCATTGTCAAAGTCCCTATGGGTACCCTCGTCAAGCGCGAAGGCATCGTTATCGCTGATCTAACGGAGAACAAGCAACAAGTCATCATCGCCCGTGGTGGCGATGGTGGTTTTGGCAATGCCCACTTTAAGTCATCTGTTCGTCAGACACCGCGTATGGCCGAAAAGGGCGAAGATGGTGAGTCATTTGGTGCCGATCTTGAACTCAAACTATTGGCCGACGTAGGACTGGTCGGACTGCCAAATGCTGGTAAATCGACCTTCCTCAGTGTCGTGACGAATGCTCGACCCGAAATCGCCGACTATGCCTTTACGACTTTGACGCCGAACCTCGGCGTTGCAACTGTCGATGAAACTGATCTGTTAATTGCTGATATTCCGGGACTTATCGAGGGCGCTGCCGAGGGTAAGGGCCTGGGCGACCAGTTCCTGCGACACGTTGAACGGACAGCCGTTCTGCTGCACTTGGTTGATGCCTACAGTAACGATGCTGCGGCGGATTACCGAACAATCCGCGAGGAACTGCGCAAATACTCCGAGGAACTGACAACTCGACCAGAAGTCGTTGCGCTCACAAAGACCGAAGGTCTAGACGAGGAAATTATTGCGATGCAGCGTGACGCCATCAAGGAAGTCGCCGGCAAGGACATCCCAGTTATCGCCATATCTGCAGCTGCCCATCAGCACCTGACGGAACTGCTGCGAATGCTCAAGGAACGCGTGGAGACGGCTCGTGCCAAAGTAGCCGAGGAAATCCTTGACCCGATCGCTGAGGGTATGCCTGTTATATCGCTTTCGACTGAAGCAGTTCAAAAATCATGGACGGTCGAAAAAGATGGCAATGTTTATGTTGTCAGGGGTGACAAGATAGAGAAGTTTGCTCGCCGAACAAACTTTGATCAATACGAGGGCGTTAATCGTCTGCGTGACATTATGAAAAAGCTGGGCATCGCCCACGAACTGGCTCGCCAGGGTGCGATGGGTGATAACATTATCCGCATCGGCATCGACGAATTTACCTTGCTCGAACAGAATAACGACTAAATAACGCATAAGCTATTGACAAATTATAGTAATTATGCTAAAATGAGCCTTACCGTCACGTGAGGTGATGGGTTCATTGAAAATTTGTACGTATCCCAGTTCGCTGCAAGGCAAGAAATGATTTATATAGTCGTTTGCTGTCTTGCAACGAGCAACCAACGGCGGGACTCCTTCCTAAGGATGTCCATGGTGTTCGAGGGAATGGTCCCCTGCAAGATGGTCGGCGTCGACAACGACGAGATGCAAGCTGCATCAACGCTGACCTGCTACGAGTAACCGAAAGGGGTGACAATGCCGTTCAACACGGAATTCACCTAGTTTTGGGCACTATACAGGCGCCCACCCCCGGCCCGCGCCAGGCCAACCCGTTTCATCGTCGACGAGATGAAGGAGGTAATCCGTGATTTTCATT
>JAQGGV010000017.1 GCA_028289185.1 Candidatus Saccharimonadota bacterium | reverse complement strand
AGCTTGCCAGCAATCTCGCGACATCTCAAGGTGTTAGAACGGTCAGGATTGATATCGCGTGGACGTAACGCCCAGTGGCGTCCATGCCGACTAGAATTAGAATCATTTAAAGAAGGGGCTGAGTATATGAACCGCTACCGAGAGCTATGGGAAACAAGTCTGGGCAATTTGCAAGATTACCTGGCGGCTTTACAGGCATCAACAAACAAGAGTGAGGGAACGAAATAATGAATTTGGACAACGCGATAGATATCGCGCAAACGGATACTGAAATATCGTTTAGCCTGGTGTTTGATGCGCCGCGAGAACTTGTCTTTCAGACATTTTCCGAAGCCGAACATTTGCAAAAGTGGTGGGGACCAAAGTTTTGCCCAGTCTCCAATATTACCGTTGACTTCAAGGTTGGTGGTGAGTGGCGATATTCCCTTCAGATTCCTGATGGCGAGGAACGTTGGGCGAAAGCAATTTACGATGAAATTGTACCAAATGAGCGCATCGTCTTTACCGATTACCTCATTACGCCAAAGGGCGATGTGATCAAAGACTTTCCATCCAAAAAAGTCACAGTGACATTTGACGATACAGGCGGCAAGACGCATATGAATGTGCATGTCCAGCTGACATCCGTGATGGAACGTCAAAAACTGGTTGATTTGGGCTTCATGCCAGGATTCCAAGATGCGCTTGGTAATTTACGCGAACTATTAGATCAAATAAAAAGTAAGGAGTAATGATGCATACGGTAACCTCAAAAGATGGAACAAAAATAGCCTACGACAAGGCTGGCAAAGGCCCCGCCGTTATATTAGTAGCAGGAGCCTTTAGCTATCGAAAGTTCGCAGCGACTTTACAAATTAGTAAGTTGCTTGAACCTCATTTTACGGTTTACAACTATGACCGTCGTGGACGTGGCGACAGCGGTGACACGATGCCGTATGCGATAAAACGTGAAATTGAAGACATCCAGGCGCTTATAGATGTCGCCGGTGGATCAGCGCATGTGTGGGGACTATCATCGGGTGCTGCATTAGCTCTTTATGCTGCTGCGAGCGGTCTTAATATCACGAAATTAGCTTTACACGAACCACCATTTGTCGTTGATCCAAGTGACCGACGACCACCAGCTGACTTTACGGCGCATGTTACTGACCTTATCGCGAATGATAAGCGTGGTGAAGCTGTGAAATACTTCATGCGTGACGTTATGGGAGCTCCAGGGTTTGTCATCCCTATGATGCATCTGATGCCTGGCATGTGGTCAAAACTTACGTCTATCGCCCATACGCTGCCCTACGATGCTCAGCTTGTTGATGGTTATCAGACAGGTAAACCGCTGCCGACCACGCTTTGGAATTCAGTCACTATGCCAACATTGGTGATGGCAGGTCCCGAAAGTCCACCGCTGTTAGTCCATGCAGCCGAGGCCGTCGCAAAGGTGTTACCGAATGCCGAGCTAAAGATGAAAAAAGGTTTGGGCCACACCAAACAATTGGCAGCCAAAATCATCGCACCCGTGTTGATAGAGTTTTTTGAAGCTTAACTGGCATGAGGAAATTAATCGTATCAGAATTCGTCACACTCGACGGTGTCATGGAAGCGCCGGATATGTGGTCATTTGATTTCCAGAATGACAAGACTGGTGAGTTTAAAAAAGATGAACTTTTCGAAAGTGATGCACTCCTCGTAGGCAAAGCAACGTACGACATTTTTGCTGGCAGCTGGCCATCGAGGACCGGGGATTTTGCCAATCTGATGAACAGTATTCCCAAATACGTAGTCACAACTCATGATGCGGAGTTGACGTGGAATAACTCACACGCGATCAAAGAAAATATCGTCAGTGAGATAGCAAAACTGAAAGAACAACCAGGAAAAGATATCCTTGTAGCCGGTAGCAGCGTCCTCGTGAAAACATTACTGGAAAATGACCTTATCGATGAACTGCGGTTGTTTGTCTGCCCTATTGTGTTGGGCAAAGGTGTGCGTCTTTTTAACGATAATGACACGGCAAAGTTTACGTTCGTATCGGCTAGACCATTCAATACTGGTGCTGTTGTAGTGACATATAGCCCAGTTAAAAAATGAGTCCATTTGGACTCGTTTTTCATGGCTGGGGTGGAGGGATTCGAGTCACGTTCCGCGACCCCGAAACTTCGCGATTGAAAACAAGTTTTCATCGGAAGGTTTCCTTGCGAACTGCCACCGGCAGTTCTCACCCCGAATGCTCACTCGGGTTTTTGAATCCCGACCACAGGTTATGAAAAAAGATTGAGCAAAAACTCAATCTTTTTTCATGGCTGGGGTGGAGGGATTCGAACCCCCGAATGCTGGTACCAGAAACCAGTGCCTTACCACTTGGCGACACCCCATCGCTCCGTCAGATTATAGCAACAATTTGATGGCTTTTCCAGAGGTCAAAAAATCCCGGCGGTGTAGCCGGAATATTCTGAGCGGGCAAAATTATTTTGCTGCGGCTTTTTCGTGGGTATTTTTGTGTGGTTTTGCGACAAAGAAACTGCGGATTTCGTACAAGAAGTATCCAGCGATTGCTGCGCCAATGGCCGAGCTGACAATGCTAAAGATATTCAAACTAACCAAGTCTCCGACAACGGCTAGGACAAAGCTGATCAAATATGACCAAAACAACAGGGTCCAACCCTTTTTCTTATGAACTTTGAGTTGGCTAACTGACATAACCAGCAAAACGGTGGTCAGGATGTAGCTGACAATGCTAATGAGTGTACTTAGCCAGTAAAGGCCGCCGTAGCCACCACCATACATGCCGTAACCGACGTTTGCCGTGGTAACCACTGATGTCAGGGCAAGTGCGCCCAAAAAGAGTGGGATGACCACAAGAAGGCCCAAGACACTGACGATTGCACCAATCAGCGCGAGCCACCAGACGTTTTCAGCTAGCCATTCTTGGCCGGCCTTTGGAAGATGCGGTACGCTTTTGTACCAGCCACCAATAGTTGATTCTAGATTGCTCGCAGTTGCCATGGTAACCTCCTACAGTCGCCTATCAATAAGTACCTTCATCATACTCTGGGGTAGTAGAAAACACAACTACTTTTTACGAACAGGCCACAGACCATACGCGGACCAGGCGGCCAACCCTAGTAGCAAAAGAGACACAATGAGCTGAAGCCAACCTGAATGAATCGAAACTTTCGTACCAAACATGCCGCTATTTGTCAGCGCCGTGTGACCAAATACCGCAAACAGCCCTAATTTGACCCATATCGCCGGAGCCAAGATGCCACAGACCAGACTAAACCAACGCATCAGCGGGCTGAGTGGCATACGAAGCAGGAATGGCAATGCAAATACCTCCGTCAGCGCGATCAGACAGGCCACAAACGTCGACATACCGTAGTTTATCGGCACGACGTAGCTCGCCATCAGTGGTACGAAGTCCTCGAACGCAAATAACTGCCCGACGACCATAATCGCCAGGATTGTCACATAAACCCATGCGACGGTTTGAGCGTTATTGAATCGCGGCTCTATAGCCTTTTTTGCAGTAGCGAACACCATATGTATAGTATACCTGACCTCTTTTCCCCAAAACGTTGTTTTTTTATACATAATGCTTGCGTTATAAGATACCAGCGGTTATTGTAATGTCAGCGAAAGTTACAAAAACAAACATAGCTCCAACAAAAAAACAGAACGAAAGTTCAAAACATATGTTGTGACTGATCGCTCTACGATATCCACCACAACACGAGAGCACCCCGACCATAACCGGGGTGTTTTCTTTTGCATTCAGGGAAGGCTCACCTTCCCGTTTCAAAATCGAAGTAAATTCGCTTTTGAACCTCCCATCCCTAAAGCCCATGCTGCGCATGGTTGCCTTTGGCGGACTTTTTATCACCAACTATTCGGCTTTTAAGGAGTTCTGCTCACGCCACTTGGCGATTTCGGCATGATTGCCGCTTAGTAGTACATCGGGCACCTTCATGTCTCGAAACATCTCTGGTCGAGTGTATTGGGGGAACTCTAGGGTTTCACCATCACTAAAGCTCTCGATTTCGGCACTGGACTCACCACCGAGCACCCCAGGGATTAATCGCACAATACTGTCGATAACGGTCATCGCTGGCAGTTCACCACCCGTCAGCACGTAATCGCCTACACTCACCTGCTCGTCGACAAGTGTCGTTATGCGTTCGTCATAGCCCTCGTAGCGGCCACAGATGAATATATAGTTATCTGTACTGTCTGCGTGCGCTTGGGCCGTAGCCTGCTTCCAGCGCTGTCCTCTGGCGGTTAATAGTACGACCTTGGCATCGGGATCGTTGACTTTGGCTGCCTCAACGGCCGCAAACAGCGGTTCCGGCTTTAGCAACATGCCATCACCACCCCCGTATGGCGTATCATCAACCGTTCGTCTGCTGCCAATGCCAAATTGACGCAAATCAACCGTCGATAGTTCGACGATTTCGTCCTTTTGGGCCTTCCACATCATAGAACTGCCAAAAACACCCGTGAACATGTCGGGGAACAGGGTGATTACTTGCAGTTTTCTCATCTGTAACAGTATACGATATATTGACTTTTATTGCTATATATTCTAAAATATATCCATAATTCGTGATGGTCACGAATATTGCACCAAGGAGTCACAATGAGTTTCAGCTACAAGTCGTCAGTTCGAGTTCCGAGCATTCGCGAAGGAGTCTCGTACACCTTCGTGTTTCACAAAGCAGGTGACGACGGCTGGAAAAGAGCCTTTGCCGTCACTGGCAAAGTCACCCGGTATTCACGCAATGGCGGTCTGGTCGGCCAAGTGTGGTTGGAGGACGAAGGCAAAGGCGTCCTCGTTCCCGACATCAACGCGGACTCGCTCGTCATGGTTTTCGCCACCTAGCCCGCCAGGATGCGACCATGTGGTTCCTCGGAAGGATCCTCGTAATGACTGGCGCAGTACTGTTCCTTGAGGGCATGTTTTCGGTCAACTACGGTGCGTTCGTCTGGGGCTGCATCATTGGATTGGCCGGATATGTCCTTACCAAGTTGGCGTAAGCCAGCAAAGCTCATCAAAGGAAGTTCGTCACAGAGGCTCACAAGGCCCCCGAGACTCGAGCCCCTACGATGGGCTTCTTTTGATTTAATATTGACTTTTTAGTCAATAAATTATATATTATATATGTTACTTTCGACTTTCGAAAGCCTCTGAGTAAAAGGGAAAACATGCACACACGCTTGTTCTGGACGGCTGTCGTTCTCGCTATCGTCTTCGGTGGCACAGGGACCGCTCTGGTCATATCACATAAGCCCGGTGGATTCATCACTGGCGTCGTGGTACTTGTCCTAGGCTGTATTGCCTGGAGTGAGTGCCGCAAAGAAGATCCAAACAACACCGAAAATCCCGAACCCTAGCCCGTCATGAAGAGTCCGTCGTGAGATTCAGTTCTCCGACCACCCACGACGGGCTTTTCAATAACTTTGGAAATAAAATCGACCCTCTCACAGGGTCGATTTCTCACATAAGTCTCTCAAACGGTATAAAGATTTTGTTATACCATTTGCTCGCAGTTCAGACGTTTCGAACTGTTATTGATTATATATCAAGATCATCGAGCTCAGCAAGCTCTTTTCGGGACTTTTTCGCGTAATCAGACTCATCACTCGCGTTATCCACAGTTACGGTGTCATTGTTCTCCACAGGCTCGTCGGCAACCTCTGGCGATTCATCTACCGCAACATCACTAACATCACCCAAGTCATCATTATCAGATGACGAAATAGTCACGTCATCAGATTTGCCACCGTCAGTGTTAACGATTTTGAGGTTGT
>JAQGGV010000070.1 GCA_028289185.1 Candidatus Saccharimonadota bacterium | reverse complement strand
CCAACGATTACCGGCCGTATCTGACCAGAAAGGCCGGATTAGCACCTGTTGCGAGTGCGCGCCACTCAACTGATGACTCCACACGATCCCGGATGGGTTCGGTGGTATCCGGCGGTATGCGAGTGCGCTTTCCAGGCCATGTAGGTTATGCCAGCTTTTGGCATCCCTGCGCCGCTTAACACCGCTGTGTTTGCTGACGCGGTGAATCCAGTGCGCGATTGACCTACTCATTCCGCTGATTTCCGTCAGCGTTTTCGGCGTGTAGAAATCCATGGCGCTGTTCACCATGACGATCCTCTCGGTGTTATTCCGTCAAGCTCCCTTTGGAGCTCGATCAGAGATAAAGCTCACAAATTGTACTTATTATACCACTAAATGAGCTATCTATCCAATGGCGATAACGATTTTGCCCTGGACTGAATCTGTCTGTTTGTCGTTGAAAGCATCAGCGATGTTTTCGAGTGGGATGGTCTTTGCAACGATAGCTTTGACCTGCCCGCTAGCCACCATGGCCGAGAGTTCGTCGAGTGATTTCGTGTTTACATTTGTTTGCTGCCCGATTGCTGTGATGTTACGCGCAGAAGTCTCAGCTTCATCGAAGCCGCCAGTAATGCTTACTGCAATACCGCCATCTTTCACGACGCTCAGTACGGCCTCTTTGTCGGCACGCGCATTCTCGAGGGCGACATCGTAATCAAGAAGTGTTTTGGTGAAATCAGCCGTCTTGTAATCAATAACCTCATCTGCGCCGAGCGCTTTCACGAATTCGACATTTGGAGTTGAAACGGTTGTAGCCACATATGCCCCGAGTGCCTTGGCGATTTGAATTTCGATAACGCCAACACCGCCAGAACCACCGTTGATAAAGACTTTCTGACCAGCTACAACGTGACCGTTGTCGACAACTGCCTGGAGTGCGCTGAGACCAGCGGTTGGGAGTGTAGCTGCTTCTTGGTCAGTTATATTGTCAGGCGTTTTGGCGATGCTGCTAGGGTCCACGGCTGCAAATTCTGCAAAGGCACCACTTCCACCAGCAAAAAAACTTGCAGATCCGTATACCCTATCACCGACGGTGAAGCCGGTGACATTGGCGCCAATTTCGGCGATCGTACCAGCGATGTCCAGCCCGAGTGTGAGTGGGAACTGGTCGGCAAGAGATTCAATCATGCCACCGAGCATTGCGAAGTCAAACGGATTTATACTAGAGGCTGAAACCTTGACGAGTAGTTGGTCGGCCGTAATAGTTGGTTGGTCGGTATCGGTAATGTCGATGACAGATGCGTCGCCGAATTCAGTAATCTGAGCTGCTTTCATGTTTCCTCCAGGAGTTTGATTTATCTACCTTTAATTTACTATACAATCTATAGTATTTCAAGGATTGACTTACACGCTGAGGACGGCGAGGATATTGTTTGCCGGGTCCTTGAACCAGGCGATGTCTGGGCCCATATTGGCTGCCTTGCCACGTGCAATACCTTTTTCGTCCTGACCAGGTGCTTCTGGGTATTTTTCAAACACGATGCCATGGTCGCTAACCAAGTGGTCAACGGTTTCGTCGATGTCTTCGACGACGAAGTTCAAAACAGTGAAGGTGGCTGGCTGATGGTCGGACTTTTCGTAGACGAACAGTTGTCCACCACCGGGTAGATCAAGCTGGAGACCCATCATTTCATCTGTTAACTTCAGGCCGAGTTTTTCGACATAGAACTCTTTTGCCTTTGCAAGGTCATCAACCGATATTCCACTAAATGATGCAACTGCTTTTAACATAGCCTGTCTCCCTTATGTGATACATCTATTATAGCAAGCCCATCACCTGTTGTATGTAGTTGCCAGGGGTGTCACAATGGGTATATGACAACGCCAGACCACGTACCAGATGTGCCACCTGAGGACATAGACAGGCTTCACAAGCAGATGGATGATCTGTATGATTCTATGCAAACGCCAGCAAATCGTGACGCGGTCGATCGCGCGTTCCGCATGACGCCTGCACAGATGGCAGAGCTACTTCGCGAAGTTTATGGACCAGAGCCAGTTCTGGAGCTACATGACGCCGAACATGAAGATCTAAAGGACGCCGATAGTAGCGAGTGATCAGATCCCCCTGTTTTTAGAAATATATTTGCTTATGCACCAACGGCTTTGAGTACATGATAGAGCAAAATGCCGGGCCAGACCCAGGCTTCGAGGAAACCGAATAGGAAGTCGCCAAAATTCTTGGCGTCATGAATGAAGTATACAAATGCACCAATCCAGGTCACAAATGCAATTGAGCCAAATGTGCCGTGTTGGTTAATGATTCTGATTCTTTCACCGCTTTCACCACGCATATGTCGCATCATAGTGTGCTCCTTATTTATGCCGCAAGTATAGCACCAAGCGATGAGGCAGACTACAGCCGGACTTAACTATCGGGCTGATCGGCGTCCGTGAATTGGCTACTATAGAGTGAGCTGTAGAATCCATCTGCCTTGATCAGTTGATCATGTGTTCCTTGCTCGATAATGTTGCCTGATTTCATGACCAGGATGAGGTCGGCTTTGCGAATGGTCGAAAGTCGATGTGCGATAACAAAGCTCGTACGATTCTGCGTGAGTCGCTCCATTGCCTTTTGAATGAGTACTTCCGTCCTGGTATCGACTGAACTCGTTGCTTCGTCTAGGATCAGCATCGGTGCATCGGCAAGCATAGCCCGAGCAATGGTTAGAAGCTGCTTTTCGCCGGCCGAGATATTGTCGGTCTCTTCGCCCAGAACGGTATCATAGCCCTTCGGAAGTGTCTGGATGAAGTGATCAGCATGGGCGGATTTGGCCGCGGCAATAATTTCGTCCTTGGTGGCGTGTTTTTTACCGTAGGCGATGTTGTCGGCAATGGTGCCGTTGAATAGCCAGGTGTCCTGTAGGACCATGCCAAACAACTGTCGGACTTGAGCGCGTGACAACTTGCCGCTATCGACGCCATCTATTTCGATCTTTCCGCTGTCAATGTCATAGAATCGCATCAGTAGATTGACGATCGTTGTCTTGCCTGCGCCTGTTGGGCCAACGATGGC
This sequence comes from Candidatus Saccharimonadota bacterium, assembly GCA_028289185.1. GTDB lineage: Bacteria > Patescibacteriota > Saccharimonadia > Saccharimonadales > Saccharimonadaceae > UBA2112. The sequence continues at coordinate 10,664 of JAQGGV010000070.1, read as the reverse complement.
AATGTTTTGACCTGGTTTAATCGTGGCGCTAAAGTTTTGGATAATTGGCTTGTCGGCAACATAACTAAAATTAACATCCTCGAAACGGACGGCGCCTTTGACCGGCATTGGCAACGTCTCCGTTACGTTGTCGGGAACTTCCTCGGACTCGTCTAGGAACTCAAAGACCCGTTCAGCCGCCGCAACCGTCACCTGCATGACATTGGCAACGCCGGCGGTCTGCAGGATTGGTTGCGTGAACTGGTTCATATACTGGATAAAGGCCTGGATATCGCCGATACCAATACGACCGTTAATCGCCAGCCAGCCACCAGTCACCGCGACTCCGACCAATCCCAAGTTACTGATAAACTGCATGATTGGCATCATCAGGCCCGACATAAACTGAGCCTTCCAGCCATTGTTGTATAGATCTTGATTGCTCTTCGAGAATGTCTTGATCGACTGCGCTTCGCCGCTATAGGTCCGCATGGCAATGTGACCCGAGAACATTTCCTCGACGTGACCATCCAATTCACCAAGACTTCGCTGCTGCCCGACAAAGTAACCCTGTGAGCGTTTGACGATAAAGAACGTAAAGCCAAAGCTGAGGGGTACGACGATGAGCGCGACCAAGGTTAGCTCCCAGCTAATCGTCAGCATCATGATAATAATACCAATGAGCGTGACGACCGACGTAATAATCTGCGTCGCGCTTTGGTTCAGGCTTTGCCCTATCGTATCGATGTCGTTGGTGACACGGCTAATGACCTCACCGTATGGATGATGGTCAAAGTACGCCAGTGTCATGTGGTTAATCTTTTCCGAAATTTCCCGACGCAAACGATAGACCAGATTCTGGGTAATGCTGGTCATTATCCAACCCTGGAGGTACGAAAACAGAGAGCTGATCAGATACAGGCCAATCAACCATAGCCCCAGCACCATAATGGCGGAGTAATCAATGTCTGGTCGACCTTTACTAAAGTCGATTGATTTCAGATTCTGTTGCTGCTGTGCAGGGATTTTGGCTTTTTGATCGGCTGGCAAATGGTCCAGAATCATTTCGCCCGTCGTGCCAGGTGGCAGGGTTGTTCCCTTGGGTAGCGAAGCGATGACTCGGTCGTATGTTTGGCCATTCACATAGCCGTTGACGATGTCATTGGTGACGTTACCCAGGATACGCGGACTGACTATCATAAAGACAGTACTGATGACCGCAAAGATAACGACAATGATTAATTTAAACTTGTATGGCGTCAGATAACGACCGATTGTGGCGAGGGTTTTCTTGAAGTTCTTTGGTTTTTGCACAGGGCCGCCCATCATGCCTCGGGCCGGTCCGCCGCCTCTAAATCCTGCCGGAGGTCCAGCTGCTGGCTTATTTTGATTTGGTGCATCTGGTCTCATGATGCACTCTCCTTTAACTCTGCAGCAGATAGTTGTGACTCAGCAATCTCACGGTAGACCTTGGAAGATTTAAGGAGCGAGTGGTGTGTGCCACGATCAACAATCCGGCCATCGTCCAGCACAATAATTTGGTCGGCATGCATGATTGAACTAATGCGTTGGGCAACAATAAGCACGGTCTTTCCCTTGGTTTCTTGTGACAATGCGTGCCTTAGTGCTGCATCCGTCTTCATGTCGAGTGCCGAGAAACTATCATCAAACAAATAAACGGCTGGCTTTTTGGCAATTGCGCGGGCAATGGAAATACGCTGTTTCTGGCCACCCGATAGATTGGTGCCACCGCGTGCAACTTGCTCTTTATATTTATCAGGCAAGTTTTCGATAAACTCATCGGCCTGCGCGACTTTGGCTGCCTCGACGATACGGTCATGTGTCATTTTGCTGGCATAACTAATGTTGCTGGTGATAGTGCCCGAAAATAGTGTTGCCTTTTGCGCGGCATAGCCGATGCGGCTACGGACGTCGGCCTGAGTAGCGTCGCGGATATCAACACCATCGATAAGTATGGCGCCCTTCGTGGCGTCATAGAGCCGCGGGATCAGGTTGACGAGCGTCGACTTGCCACTGCCTGTTCCTCCAACAATTGCCGTCGTTTGGCCTGGTTCGGCGACGAATGAAATATGCGAGAGGACTGGTTCCTGTGAATCTTGATAGCCAAAACTAACGTCTTTGAATTCAACTTTGCCCCTGCCGTTCGTTGGTATGATCTGTGGACGTGCAGGGTCCGCAATGGTCGACTCACTCGCAAGCACTTCGCTGATACGACCCGCCGATACCAGCGCTCGCGGAGCCAGAATAAAGATGAACGACAACATCAGAAATGCGCCGACGGCCTGCGCCGAGTACTGCATAAAGGCCAATAGACTTCCCAGTTGCAATGCACCGCTGTCGATGTAGCGAGCACCAATCCAGACAATCGCCAGCGATGTCAGGCTGAGGATTAACATCATTGTTGGCTGCAAAATAATCATCGCTCGGTTGACAAACAGGTTCAGCTTGACCGACTGGTTGTTGGCTTCGTCAAACTTCTTTTCCTCTGATGATTCCTTGTGAAAGGCTCGGATGACGCGAATACCAGTTAACATCTCGCGGGTCACGAGGCTCAAACGATCTACGAGTTTTTGAATTTCTTTGAACTTGGGCACGACAATCGCAAACAATACGACAATGATCGTGACGAGGATACCGATAGAGACCGCCATAATCCACGACATGTCAGGCGACAGCTGGTAGGCTTTGATGATCGCTCCGACACCTGTAAAGGGCGCAATTAACGCCAAACGTAGCAACAAAACGACCGTTTGCTGCAGCTGCTGCATGTCATTTGTCGCTCGTGTGATCAGCGATGCGGTCGAAAAAGTATTAAATTCATGTAACGAAAAGTTCTCGACCTGGGTAAACAGCGCACTTCGCAAACGTTTGACGAATCCCGTTGCAATGCGTGATGCAGTAAAACCAACGGCAATAGTACACAGCCCACCAAGCAATGTGACGCTCAGCATCATGATGCCCGTCTGGATGACGTAGTTGGTATCGGCACCGATAATTCCCTTGTTGACGATGTCAGCCATGTAATCTGGCAGCGCGAGAGTCGCCTGGACTTGCCCATAGACGAATACCACTAGGGCAACGAACCATAGTAAATAGGGTTTGAGGTATGGGAATAGTTTTCGCATCAGTTACGTTAATTATACTCGTAGGTTGGGTATTCTGCCACCTTCGTGGATTATGCTACACACAGCGTAACCATATTGACAAAACATAAGAATTTTGCTATAATATTACTATTGGGTGAACAATCCGCTTCCCCCTTGATCCGACAGATTGGATGCTTCACATGATTGCCCTACTAATCATTCCTTTGGTTCTGCACACGTTCGGTATGTTCTTCTCGTTCATCGAGGTGACACTCCAACTCAACGTGCGTGCAGGCAAGGAAAAGGCCCGTTCTAACAACGGCGTCAACGAACTGTTCACGCCGACGCTCGAGGCATTGCCCGCGAACCGTCGCTACGCGTTCAGTGTGCTGGTCGTCGTTGCTTGGGAGTTGTGGGTCCTCTACCGCTTCGCGCAGGGCACACGTGCCTTCGGGCGATGGATGCTTCGTTCGCTCTCGGGCAACGCGCAGGCCATCTGCGACTTGCGCACCGAGTAGATGGCATCAGGAATGGGACGGGCAATTTGGCCTGGTGTAATGCGCTCCGACGGAGCGACAACATTACTTTACCCAGCGGTCACATGTATTCAATCTGTCGGATGACAATTTAATGAAGTATAAGAAGCACCCTTGCAGGTGTTTTTTTGTTTTGGGGTGGATGGATTCGCCTGGCTGCAAACGAAAATATGTTGCGGTTTGGGAGAATATATCGCTGGGAATTGGAGACCTGTTTAGAAGGGCCTATTCATTTCTTGTTGTAGGGCTCGTCATTTTATCTAGTAGCTGTATGACGACTGCAAAGTCAGTATCGAGCCCGCGCGCCATAGCGATAGCACTCATTTGCTGCGCCGCTGCAGTCGCAGGCATTGGAGTGTTCGTTGCATGAGCTTGTTGTGCAATCAGGCCAAAATCTTTGTACATATTAGCGAGCGAAAAGGCTACAGGATAATCGTCTGCCAGCGCATTCTGCATTTTAATTTTCTGTGACGTCGATACGACGGCCGATTCATTGAGTACCTCAATCATTTTGTCTTTATTCATGCCCATTCTTTGGCCCAAAAGCAGTGCCTCAGCCAGGGATTGGACACCCAGCCCCAAGAGGGTATTTGCAACCAACTTCATGCGCGACCCATCCCCTGCTGGCCCTAGATAATATGTTGTTTTGCTAAAGGCATCAAGTATCGGCTTTATATCTTCATATATTTTTCTCTCCCCGGATGCAAACACGAGTAATTGTCCCGACTCTACTTGAGGCGCACTTCCCGAAACAGGGGCATCAACAAAGTATGCTTTACTGTTTGAGATTTTTGCGGCCAATTCAACCGCAGTATCAGGCGAGATAGTGCTCAAACTAATAATTGTCTTGCCGCTAGGATCAGTCTTAAGTACTTGATCAACGACCTGCTTTAACGCTTCGTCGTCGGACACTGATATGCAGATGTAGTCTGCCGCCTTGACTAGTTTTGAAATTGAGTCTGTAGCTTGAGCGCCTTGTTTTACTGAAGGTTTTGTTCTGCTTTTATCCCTATTAAACACGGTCACTTCGTGGCCTGCGGCAAGTAATCGCACCACCATTCTGCTTCCCATGGTCCCAATTCCTATGAACCCAATTGATTTCTTCATGATGCGCCCTCCTCTACATTTATTATGGCCTAGAGGCCTTCAAGCATTTTCGACAGCTTATCTTGATACACCAAAATCCGCCTTCGGCCGAGTATTATATAGCCTCTCTCTTCCAAGTTATTGAGAATTTTGCCAGTCGATTCGCGTGATAACCTTACCGAGTCCGCCAACTCCTGTACCGTCAGGGGAAAATCGATTGTCACTTGTTCGCCATGTTGAACCCCAAACCGAATGGCAAAGTTTAACAATTCATGTGCCACTCGTGCCTCGGCATTATCTAGGTTTAGGTTGTAAATACGGTCATTCGATTTAAGTTGCATGTTGATAATATCTGGAATAATGCCCGTGATGAGAAAAGGCTCACTCCGCATAAAATCATCATATTCTTTCATTGTTCTCTTCAGTACCGAGACGCCGCTCATCGCGACGAATGCAACAGTCATGTACGGTCGGGTAAATGACCAACCGATGGGGAATATATCGGTCGGCCCATAGATGTAATGTATCCGTTCATTACCGGAAGATGTGTACGACACGACTTTTACGAAACCGCTCTTTATAAAGTAATATCCAATCAACTGTGAGACATCGGTTCGTAAAATTGTCTCTTTGCGCACAAAGTGGGCCTTTTTACCTCCCGCCAAAAATTCTACAAACTTTTTCCTATAATACGTTTCTTCCATTTTTTTACTGTAAATTATGGAGGAATAACATTGTGTGAATAAATTCACATTTGTTATAAATTTGTCATTTTTGACCTATACGCTGTTTGGTAATTCCTCGACATTCAGGTAATTCATGGCAGACATGCGATGGTCTCGTGAGTAGAATTTAGCCCATGAACCACCACAAATCACGCTTTTATACGGCTGTACTAGCTGTCGCAATTTTTTTATTCCTGCTCATCCCGCCCTACTCCCTCGCCCATGCCGACGGGGTCGTTATCACGGCGACTGTACTACCAGAGCGAACTATCATTATCGATGACAAACAGACAATTGTAAAAATAATAAACAATTCTCAGCTCTATGCAGAACCAAAAGTCTACGAACAAGGACACATGCAGCATCGACTTGCTTTTAACACGTATGTGAAAAATCAATACGCGTTACTAGGAAAAAGTCATGATCTATCAAAAGCAGGAGTCGTCTATGAGCTCAAAGCCGCGAACAAAAAGTCCGGCAACTGGTTTAACGATATGGTGAATACAATTTATCAGAACTATGTCGAGAACGTACTGAAGGCTATATTTTGACACCAATAGAGCCGGGGTGGATGGATTCGAGTACGAGCAGTCCGCTAGATATAAGCAAAAACACCCTCGCCGATAAGGGTGTTCCTGCAATGCATGGAATTTCCTTTCGATGAGGGTGTGAGGTGGTCGGTCAGGACTACCAGGTGGTGATTGGCTCCTTGAGCATCTCCTGGCTGAGTTCCTGGGTGACCGGTGGGTGTAATGTCACGATGTGTCGGGGGCCGCTATTGTTGCAGGGGCCCTGGAGGACAAATCGGTCGAGGCCGATGAACTCCACGTAGCTTGGGTACAGCGGGAGGGTGTATACCTCGCGCTTTGATACGACCCACTCGTTGCGGTCGTCCAGCACGGCGCACCAGGCGAACGTGACCGTCAAGACCTCGTCCGGACCGATGCCGGTCAGTGCAATCGACTCGATCTCTGCGCGGGACATGTATCCCTGGTAGAGCGGCCGAATCTCGAGCTGTCCGCCGACGTACATGCCGCTGGCGATTGCCTCTTTGAGTGACGTTAACATTGGGTACTTCCTTCTCTATTCGGCGAATCGATGGATTGTATATTCATTATAACATAAGTACAATTAAAAGTCAATATAACAGGGGTGATAATCCCGCTTGCATAGAGCAAAGAAAAAATCCGTGAGTCAAATGACTTACGGATTTTTTCATGGCTGGGGTGGAGGGATTCGAACCCCCGAATGCCAGTACCAAAAACTGGTGCCTTACCACTTGGCCACACCCCATTGTGTGTGATTATCATGTACTTCGGCGTGGTTTTTCCGAGTTTTTGGTGTACCTTTTTTCTCTTTGTCGTTTTTGCTTTGCAAAAGCCGACGGCTGTCGCCTTACCACTTGGCCACACCCCAATATAGGGAAATGCAAGTGTTAGTATACCACGACTCCGCCCCTGTTGCTAGGTGCTAATCAGACAGATTTAGGCGATGACGAATTGCCGCCAGAAGTGCGGGCTGTAAATCGTATGTGTCAGAAAACCGCTCAGTGTACGTTTTTTGGAGGTCTACCTCACTCCCCTCATTACTCTCGTAGGTTTTCCTCAGATTATGGTAGAGCTCATCATAGTGGTACTTCTCTGCGTCTGATTCAAACAATGGTATACGCTGGGTTATTTCCTCGTCATGTTCCTCGGCAATGATTAATAGGTCACGCACAAATGCCGCGCGATCGTCGATGTGCCGCTGTGCGTGCTTGTTGTCGTCAAAAAACTGTTCTAGCGCTTCGCGAAATGCAAGAATGACTTCCTGGTGGTTCTCGCAGATTTTTTTAACTATTTCTAGCTCGCGATTATCGAGGGCTCCAAGAAGTGCAAAAAACTCCTCGTCCGCATCAACTACTTCGTCTATATCAAGTAACTGCAAAAGCTCGGCAAAGATGCCTCCCGGTTCTATAAAAAGCGGCGCCTCGTTTTGTGGAGTCGGATCATGCGCAAATTGTACAAGCGCATCGTTACGAACAGAAATCGCATCGCTAAAGTACAGTAAGTTACCAGTTGTCCGAAAAATCCTATAATCCACACCTGACGTTGCGAGATTCTCAAGAGCTTTCTCGGCATTAATAACTTTGTCGAAATTGCCGTCTCGTTCGGCGGGGATAATCTCTCTGGGTACTTCCATGATAATATATACTATATCCTCGAGTGTCAACCTTGTCAATATTTCATAGAAATGAAACGACCCCGTGTAACCAGACGGGGTTGTTTCTGCGAGTGGAGTTATCGGCTAGAAAATGCGAACTAATTGTAACTGGCGCTCACGCATGCCGGCGCCCCAGTGGACAGTGTCGGCAATTGTTTTGCCTAGCAGGCTCTGCCCGAGCGGACTTTTGGCGCTAATGCGACCATCTGATGGGTCAACCTCGACACTGTCGACAATCGTGTAAATAACTTTACGACCGTTTTTGTCGATCAGCTCGACGGCTGAACCGATGGCGACAAAGACTGCGTCACGCTTGCGCGGGAACAGTTTTGCGCTCATAAGCAACGATTGCTTTTCAGCAAGCTCAGTTTCGACGGCGTCAAGGGTTGCAAGTTTTTCGATACGGGCTAGACGATCATCGTGATTATCAGTCTTGTCTTGCTCGTGTAGTTCGCGGATGACCTTGTGGCGATCCTTCTCTAGCTGACTAACAGCTTTTTTCATTTCCTTCATACCTCGTTTGCTAAGGTAGATGTTTGCGGTGGTGGTATTCATAGGTAAATCCCTCCTTTTATTTCTCTTGTTCTCTTTGTCCGGCGAACCGGTTACGTTAACCAGTATGCCTTATTTTTCTGATAAAACAGTGAGAATTATCACACATTATTTGAAGAAGGGCCAGCCGATTGATTGTATGAGGAGGGATTTACCCCTCCGACACTCTATTGAAATGAATCCAATAGAGGTCCCCTCCCCCTAAAGCCGATGCTGGGCATCGTTGCTACGCGGAGTCGTTCGGTTATGTTGAGGTGCTGTTGGTTGGCGTGTCTGATGATGTGTTATCAGACTGTGTTTGGCCGCCAGGGGCTGCTCCGCCGCCTCCCCCAAATGATGGGTTGACCATGATCGAGGTGGCTGTCGTGGTGTCGCTGGTCGACGTGCGGACGACGACGCGATCGCCGCTTTGGATATCACTGACACTTGCGGCAGAACCATTGTTGGTGATGGTCGTGCTGCCATTAATTGTGTAGGTTTTGGATGTTGTTGACGATCCAGACTGCGAGTTTGGGCCGCCCTGGGATGTGTCGATGGTGATACTGGTGCTTGATACAGCCGTAACCGTACCAAGGCCCCCTGAGCGGCGCGAGCCTCCACCTGCTGCACTACCACCAGCGCCGAGCCCGGCTCCAGCCTGCGTTGTAGAGCTAGCTGTCGTGTCGGTTGACTTCTGATACTGGATACCGCCCAGGAACCCACCGGTAAGGATGACAATCCCAGCGATAACGGGACCAATGTACTTCATGGCGGCTGCATTCGATTGACCGTTTGAGGGCAAACCTTCATTCATAGAATCTTTTACCATAGCGCCTACTTCTTGTAATCGATCAGTTTACCGTCTTTTAGTTGGTAGGTGTGATCGGTCCTGCCGGCGATATCAAGGTCGTGCGTGACGACAATGATGGTTGTATTGTGCTGTCGTGATAGGTCATGTAGCAGTTTGAAGACTGCTTGGCCTGTGTCGCTGTCCAGGTTACCTGTCGGCTCGTCCGCCAGGATAAACGCCGGTTGGTTAGCCAGTGCCCGAGCGATACTGACACGTTGCTGCTGACCACCTGACAGTCGCGATGGACGACGTCTGGTTTGGTCGGCGTCCAGGCCAACAGATGCCAGAAGCTTCAGGGCGCGAGGTTTACGTTCGCTGCCTTTGACTCCACCGAACTCAAGCGCCAACATGACATTTTGCAGTGCGGTGAGATTTGGAATCAGGTTGTACTGTTGAAAGACGAAACCGATTTTTTTGGAACGATAGACCGTTTGTTTATGGCCGGACAGTTTGGTAATGTCCTGACCGTCGACGATGATCTTACCCTTTGATGGATTGTCGAGCGCACCGAGCTGGCTCAGAAGTGTTGATTTACCACTTCCTGATTTGCCGATGATGCTGACGAATGATCCGGTTTTGATGTTAAAGTTCAGATCGTTGAGCGCATGGACGTCACCGCCGGGCGCATGAAATGTTTTCGTTAGGTGTTCTACTTCTATTGACATAATATTCTCCTATTCCGTCCTCAATACTTCGGCTGGACGAATCCGCGCGATAAACCAAGCTGGTAATGCACTACCAACGATAGCGATGAGTAGTGTCAGGCCGATGCCGCCTGCAATTGTTGTTGGTGTGACTGAACTGGTGACGGCTTTCAAGCCGGCAGTTGCAGTACGCCCAAAGTTACCGCCAGGACCACCTGGACCGCCCGCGCCGCGTGTCGTTGACGTGGTTGTACTGTTTGCTTGTGAGTCTACGAGACCTTGGGTAATCGAACCGCTGACTGCAACACCCGCGGCGAGGCCGATGATGCCACCGATGATGGTGAGCGTCAAAGCTTCGGTCATGAACTGGGTGATAACCTTGAAGTTCGTGCCACCGATGGCTTTGATGACACCGATTTCGCGTTTGCGTTCACGGACAATCATAGTCATGGTCAGTAGGACGATGACGGCCGAGGCAACGGTTGCGCCGATGACACCGGTTGTTGCCAGGCTGCTGATGCTGCCCAGTGAATCGACACTTGTCTGTGCTTGTTGCTGAGCGCTGGTAATGTCTGCAGCTGTACCGAGTGCCGTTTTGAGATCACTAACGACTTGCGTCACATTGTCACTACTGTCCGCATTGACGACCAGTTCGGTGACTGCACCGGGTTGGGTGGTCAGGGCTTGGACGGTGGCCAGAGGCATAATGATACCGCTGTCCTGGAATGTGTTGCCAGTTGTGTAAATGCCCTTGACGGTAAATGTCTTGGTATAGGCAGTAAAGGTACTTCCGACAACCAGATTGTTCTTGGTTGCCAGGTCTTTACCGACCAGTGCTTCGTCATCGCTGGCATTGCCATCGATGGTTACGCCGCTGCTGATTGTCAGGTTACCGCCGTTGGTTGCGACGCTGTTGGCATCGGTCGTACCAGTGACTGTCGTGCGAGGCGTTGGGGCTGCACGTGTCGTTCCTGAAGACGAGTCAGCTCCCGCACCTGCAGGTG
>JAQGGV010000056.1 GCA_028289185.1 Candidatus Saccharimonadota bacterium | reverse complement strand
CTAAATTGTTTTTTAACGTTATGTTTGTCTCTTGAGAGAAACATGTCCATTTACACCATACAGCAATAGCACTTTACTATCAAGGTGTAAGCTGGTGTACTAACTACTAATTACCGAAAAGGCGATTGATCTCGGACTGAACCTCGGGATCGCTTGGGTCAAAGGAGTCACGCAGAACAACGTGCTCTGTGCCATCAGATGATTCAATCTTTTCAAATAGTGATACGACATCGCCACCATGATAGACATCGTTGCCCTCGACGACCCAGCCATCGGCTACCTGGTCTTGTTCAAAGGTAAAGTTTGTTTTCTCGGGGTAGCTACTGATAGCTTTGATTACTTGGACTTCCCCACGTTTGCCATCTGTAATGTCCTGGTTTAGGAGAGATTCGTGGGGGTTACGTGGGTCTAGAGCAAGGCCCAAAAACTGTCGCCCTAATGTCGGAGTGTCATTACCCTGACTGGTCGCATCAAATACTTGATATGAGCTGATGTTTTCAAGCTGTTGGCTCGTTGCATTCGCCAAACTTGCAGGAAGGGGCTGGCTTAGGAGCGCTGTCTGCTCATCTGTCAGGAGATGATTATTTGGGTCAATTATCATAGTGCGCGCCAGTGGCAGGTCGTGAGCCCACTGTGGTGCAAGTTGATTCATCGTTTCCATTGCGGGAGTCTCTGCATAGGAAATTTTCAAATTACCAACATATTCTGGTGGAGTTGGAGCTTCGCTGATGTGGCTGATATTATCTGTTCCAGCATTTGGGAATGCCTTTTCGATGCCTTTTTCGGTACCATTTTCGATTGCACCATAACCAAGCGCCGCGCCAGTACCCAGGACACTGGCAGTAGCAAGCCCAATCAAGACGTTTCTAGTCCTGTTGGACTTTGGAGCGTTTGGATTGTTTGGCTGGGCGTTGGGGTTTGGTATTTGAGGACCTTGAGGATATGCCTGAGGGGCGTTGCCGTAGTAGGAATTCGGACCATACCCAGGATTAACCGGCGCAACGTTTTGGGGCGCTGGCTGAGGGGTTACATAGTTGAAGTTGCCTTGTGAACCCGGTTGGGCCCATGGATTCATTTCGCCTGGATGTGTGGTCATTCTTGTCGATTCCTATCTCACGCTGGGCGTGTAACGACTAAGTATTACAATGCAATTATACACTAAAAATGTAAATAGCGCAAGAGGTTTGAGCTTTTAGCGGATGAAGCTTGATTTCTCGGAGTTGAGTGCATTTGATATTGTGTCAAATGTGGCTGACGATGGAACAATGATTCCGTATTTGATAGGGCTGCTCATTTGTGAGACTTTGACGACGGTATCGTAGTATTTTGCTAGGTTGCTTGTGACGGCTGCTTTATCAGCTTTATCATGAGCCGAAAAATATCCATCGAGAGCCGATAGCATGTCATTGGCATATTGGTGGTACTGCGTATAGAACTGCTCGCTGAAATTACTGTCTGGAACAGTTTTGCCATTGTTTATGGCTACGGTACAGTCTGCTGATGCTTTTGTGAAAGCGCTATGTGAAGATACTGTGGTTATAACCGAATTACTCATTAATCCGCTACAGGCATTGTCGATGGCTTTGAATGTCATCAGTGAACTCGCAAGGTTTTTGACTGAGTCGCCGAACTTTGACAGTGTGTCACGCGAAGATGTAAATCCACTTTCACCGAAACTGTGCGTAATAGCATGCGACTGCAACAGCGAAGATAAATTCGTTTGATAATCATCCGATTTTGACTTAAATTGATCGATTGAATTGGGCCATAACTCGACTGGATGAGTCATTCCAGATAGTTGCTTTACCATGTCCGATGAGTCGCTTTGGAGCGCAGTGGTAGCGGTCTGGGCGTTAGCAATGTCGTTATCGCTAGGCTTCCATAGGGTGAAGTATAAAGTCGGTACGACGATGATTATAACGATGATGACAAGGTAAATGATATTCCTTGGATTTAAGCCACCTGTCCGTGAATAACGAGATTGTTGACCTTCGTTGTCCATCAGCTTATACGTCCTGGTATAGTTGCGTCGCCCAGGCCAGGGTGGAAGCCACCCCCTACTTGATTTGGCGTCGTTGTGGCACTACACTGTCCGTTTCCATTACTCGCAGTCATACATTGTTTGCAGATCGCGTCGGCGTTACATGCCTGCAACTGTCCTGCAAGTGCTGCGCATGCTTGTTGACTCTGCTGACAGACGGCGGCGGCTTGAGACGTAAAGTCAGACTGGCTGGGATTGTTTGTTGAGAGTGTTCCTGGTGCGTTTGCTCCGCCAGTGCCGCTACCGCTATTGCAAGCACCCGTGGCTGGCTGTGTATTATTTGCAGGATTTATTGTCTCTGGCTGGATGGTGTTGGTAATTTGCTCGAATTGGCCGGGACTCTGTGACTGGAATTGGTTGCCTGATGATGAGGAAATACTATTGCCTATTCCTGGAGTTGGAGCGGTTGGCGTGTTTATGACGGCCGCTGCAAGCGTGACTAATACAGGCCCTGGCTTTGCAGTGGCAAGGATTGCGGTTGGAGCTTTCTGTTTCATCTGGATAATCGCGCTTGTTGTACAACCCGAGCCTCCCGATCCACCAGAACCTGAACTCGCTGTTGGTGCTGTGCTTGCTGATGGTTTGACGCAGTCATCATCAGTGTGTTTTTTGTCTGGGACCATGACGCTATCAACAAAGTCGAGGGTTTTGCAGACGAATCGTGGGTCGTAACCGAGGTGATTTGAATTGACTAAGCCGCCGCTAGGATTTGGGTCCCCGGGGACGATAAGCGAGTCTGCTTTGATGCCAAGTTGGTGCAATTTGTCGACCATGTCATATGCCTGCTGCGCAGGGACGAGTTGATCGTTGTCAAAGCCTGCCAGAAAGCTTGGTGGTGTTTCCGGGCTGGCAAATAGTGCTGGCGATAGGACATTGAAGTTATCAAGGCACTCACCGAGTTTTTTGGACGATAGGTTAAAGACGCCACTGGCCAGAGGGCTGCTGAGTAGGCTGCTAACGCCGCCAGTACTGCTGGAGCCAGCGGTGCTGCTTGTACCACTCGTACCGGTTGTGCTGCTTGTACTGCTGCTGCTGCTGGTACTGCCCGTGGTACCTGTAGTACCGGACGAGCCACTACTACTGCCCGCAGCAGCCTCTAGCTGTTTACTAATGGACTCAACGTTTTGAGATGTATCCTGTGCGTATTGAGCCGCCTGAAGCACTTGTGTGATAGTGCCGATTGGGTCGCTTGACCCGCTTGACGCTCCTGAACCACCAATACCGATGCTTGAAAAATCGTTACTGCTGAGACCTTGACCATACTGTGCCACGTCGCCACTACCACCGGTTAGCAGGTTGGTTGTGTTATCGAACCCAGCGAGGTCGGTTGGGATACATGTCGAGTGGTCCATACCAATCAGGAATGACTGGAAGGACGCGAATAATACCGTGTAGGCGTTGGTTGGTGCTGACCAGCCGATACCAACCTTGGCGCCTGATTTGCCACTCGCGACTGCGCGCATAGACAAACTACCACCCGCACTGTCGCCTCCAACGGCAATTTTGGTTGGGTCGATGTTGTACAGGCCGGCGTTGTTGATAACGTGTTGGATACCACGCATGACGTCCTCGAACATATAGTAGACACCACTTGAACCGAGTCGGTATGTTACGTTGAGTACCGTATAGCCACGGGCGTTGGCACCACCGCCAGCCGGAGGCATCGAGCTGCCACTGTCGTCGGTTTGACTGCCGCCTCCGCCACCGCTACTATCACCACCTTGTTGGCAGTTCTTTTGCGCGGAACCAGTCGCAAGACAATACGCAGTTCCATCATCGGCGTGCCAGCCACCACCATCTAACCAGATGATTGCCGGACATTTACTCCCGCCACTACAGGGATAAGCTGTAATTGGCTGCTGCTTGCCAGCTCCGTTGACGTATGATGCTGCATTGTTGTCGGCGGCGTTACTGGTGTTTGTCTTTGAGTCGCTGCCGGTTGAATGAAGGGCGTCGATGTACTGCGATAGGTTACTCGACTGATCCCCTTGATCAAGTGACGAGAATGGGTTACTGCTTGAACTAGTACTGCCACTATTACTCAGTGACGAGAGATATGTTTGTCCCGAACTCGCGCCTGTTATACAGGCATTTTGCAGTGTCGTTGATCCGTTATAGGCAGAGTTTGTCAGACAGTCAGATGTTGACACAGGTTGGCCATTCTTGCCCAGGCCAGCGGCCAAACATGCAGCTTGGGCTGACGAATCACCCGAGTACTGGGAACAGTTGAGCACCATTGCTGTGTTGTATCCCTGTATCTGAGACGATGTGAGCGAATTGTTCGATGATTGGCCCGCCCCAGCTTGGCATGCTGCATAGGCACTTGGGTTACTGCTGGCTGTTGCCGAATTACAACCTGAAGTTGCTCCACCCTGACATGCTGTTAGCAGGGTGCCGCTGTAATTAGAGCAAGCGTTGGTCGTTCCTGTTGAGGTTGATGTGTCCGAAATCGACCCACTTTGCTGTGCGGCGAGGCCATTCTGACAGGCGGCAATAATGTTGTTGGCGTCTGAGTTGCCCTTATAGATAATGTTGTAATCGTTGCAGTCTGCACCCTTGGCACCGTCTTTGCAAGCAGTGTTTTCGTCGCTATTCGTATAGGTCGCACAGTGGGCGGTCGACGTTTGGACAGCAGCAGCCTGCTTGGTGCCGACGACACCTATTACCAAGATTCCAATGACGACGGCGAAGCGTGCGATCATGGACACGTGAGCTAAACTACCCCTACCCCAGAATCGACGTACCCGAGTTTTCGTTACGTGTTTGTTCATAATATATATGCACCTAGGATACATCACCGCTCTTTTAAGGACAAGCACTATGCGAAAATTTATTTTGCTTGTGGTAATATATACTCAAAGATATGGGCAAAAAGGAAAACATGTTTAATTTCCAGATGAAGCAGCTGACAAAGCGTCAGCGAGCAATCGTGTTGCCTGTCATGGTGGCTATCGGTACGACAGTCGTTGTGTTGGCAATTCTGACGATTGTTGTCTTTCCAACCATTACCAGGAATGCTCAGCGCGGAGTCGCTGCAAACGGGTTTAGTGCCTACTTGGAAAAAGGAACTGATCTTGGTGCAGGCAAGATTGTCCAGAAAAGTGACGTTGTGGCCGCACTCGGCAACAAGGCAAAATCAGTTAGTGATGTAGATGTCAGCGGTGTGTTCAACTACAACGGCGATCGAGGTCAAACAGCAACCTATAACTTTGTCCGATCGGATGGCGTAAAAGCCAGCCTGTATATAGACATGACAGCATTTAAAAGTACGCAGTCTATGGACGATCAGCAGATTTTGGCAGAGACAGGACTGGCGCAAATTATCAATGGTCATTCGGCCTACTATATGCATGCACAGACAATCGGTGGATCTCGCGAATACCGACTTGTCGTCATCAACGACATCAAAGCTTATAAATTTGTTATTGATCAACCTCTTGAAAACATCAAAATCAATGAGGTCTCAGCCGTTGCCTCACTGATAAAGCTTGCTCAAAAAGCCGCGCTTTAATTCTTGTCCTAGTTACCCGATATAAACAGGATGTCATTGCTACTGTAGTAGTCGTTGGTGCCGTTTGCGACCGTATCGTTGTCGTTGTCGGTGCAGTCGATACCGCCCGAAAGTGATCCATCGACCGAACACAGCATAGTGTAGGCACGGAAGTTTGTCAGTTCGTCGCTTTGCTCCATACACTTCTTGCCGGTGTACCAGTCCTGGTCCGCCGATGCACCTTCGCTAAGCGACGGCGCAATTGCTAATGGATTTGGAGTTCGAGCGTACGGGTCACCGCTGTCGCCTTGGCTGATTGGGGTGAGGACGTTTTGCTTGTCCCGGACATCCTTTGCGCGCTGGTCGTTACTTACTTCTGTATAGGTATCCACGACGCCGCTACTACCCCAAGGATCCTGACGGTTCACACAGTAATCCATAAATTTCGAATACTCACTATTTGGTGTTGGTTTGCCGGTTTCCTTGTCAATTTCGGGCTGATTGAGAGCTCCTTGGGCTTTATCGTACATGTTTTGAACCTTCGTATAGTCACCCTCGGGGTCAGCTTGTGCCAGGCGTTGTTGCAATTCATCAACATTTTTCTGAGTCAGATCGGAGTGAGATTTCTCCATGTAGTCGATAACATTGCTAGGATCGGCGGTAAGCTCCTGTTTACCCATTTGATAACGGACGTTACAGGCGACATCGGCCGTGATTTGGATGGCTATGTATGCAATGTTGGGACACATCCCTAAGCGCACGAGGTATTTTGCAAGTCCTGCTGCATGAAGGGCTGTCGTTTGGGCAGGGTTTGTTGGATCGATGAGTGGGATTTCGGGCTGTGAGTAGTAGAATGCGTTTGCTGATGGGTTTAGGCCCTTTACGCTATCGCCCAGGAACGACATGCTGTTGGCGATTGTCGAAAACAACGGTGTTTTGTCGTTATATGTCGGTGCCAGGTTATGCACGATCGACCCCATAAATGAGTACTGGTTATAGATGTCAAACGGTGTTTTCTGAGCGTTGTAGCGTGCAACATCTTCGAATTGTTTGTCGACACTGTCCTTTTGCGCTAAGTACACGCCCATGGTTGCAGCGTTTGCTGGTTCCATACCGCGCGACATCGCCATGTCGCCCAGGATTTCGCCGGTACCCGCAAAGATCGCGTCGCTGGCCATGTCTCCCTTGGTGTTCGACGATAATGTCAGGGCTTCGGCATTTGCCCAAGCTATGACATTGGCACTCAGGATTCCGGCCACAAGTGGGGTGAGTATGCCATCGGTTGCTTTGACTGCCGGTGTCATAGAATACGTACCGGCATAGGTGTTATCTTCTTCGTCGTATTGTGGATGTGGACAGGTTTTGCGGCCAACTTCGAGTGCTGGCGCCAAGAGTCCCTCTGTTCCAGGGATGGCGCTGGCGGTAATCGCATCTTGGCAGCGCTGCTCCCTAATCGGGTTTTTGTTTTGTGTCGTTTCGCCACCCAGACAATAATCACGCTCACTCGAACCTGTATTTGCTGGTGGCTCAACCAGCTGGCCGTTAACAGCAGAAGCTTTGCCCTCGGCCGCGGACGATCCCATAATCGTCAACCACGACGGAAAGAGTGCTCCAAATATGTCGATAGGGTCCTCGTTATACAGGAAGTTGTATATCGACGGAACCGGCAGACTGCCGTAGGTAATAGATTTGTACATCGACGAATCCGTCGCATTCGGCGTGTTGTACGTTCCGTCCGCGCCTTGCGCCAGGTTACTCGACAGGGTGCCAATTGTGACATCCTGTGATGTACCGTTCTTCACTTCGTCAGCAGCCTGTAGATACTGCATGGCGTAGCGTGCCAGAGTATGTGCCTTGGCGGTCTGGGCGTCATTGATGACGGCTTTGCCAAGTGCATTCCAGGAACACTGCAGCCCGATGAAGGACGAACTAAAATTGGATAAAGACCTAGCCGCGACTTCGTATTGGATTGCGGAGGATGGATTTGCCAGTGCCTTCACGCTGATACCGCCATTGGTGTTCGGCTCGCCATCGATGCCGATACCCTCACCACCGCCACTCAGTGCCGAGTCGAAGGATTGCCGTACGGCTTGTTCGGTGTCGCCACCAACACTAATGCTTGTGCTCAGATCGTATTTGGTCTTTAAGCGTTCCTTGAAACGCGTGTCGTTATAAAAGCTCGATTTCGGGTTAAAAACTCCATAAACGAGTGCTTTATTTGCGCTACTCAACTGAGCGTACAGATAGAGCATATCCCCCGTCGCGATAAAGCCTGGACTTGAGGCTGGTGGAATGATCGCAGAAACCTGATAGCGACTTTCGGTTTTATTGTTACCCGGCTGACCGTCGTCGATGTTATCCTCATTCACTTTGCTGCCCAGGACGGTAAAGCCATGTTTGTCGAACGACAATTTTTGGGCACGACTCATAGTCGACAACTTACATTTAATGTCCTTCTTGTCACCGCATTGCGACTGGCCGATCTTGTAATTCATCAGTTTCCAGTAATAGTCGTTGAGTGCGATTGTCGCATCAGAAAGGTCGTTGGTATACATTTCTTTGATGTTGACCAGGATGATATTTGGTGCCAGTACAGAGGTATACAGAACGCCTAGACCGATGAGTCCGATTACAAAGAACAATGCGGAACCACTCTTCACTTTGCCGGCTCTCCCTCCAACAAACGCAAAACGACCCTTCCTTTCCTCGGTTTTGTCAGTCGACTTTTTTGTCGTGGTCGTTGTCTTCCACTCGGAGCCAGGAGTCGCCTCTTTTTCCTTGAGCTCCTTGGCCTCGGCAGCCGGGTCCTTGTTGAATTTTTTTCTGTAATCCGACTCGGCAACCGTTTCTTCGGCCGGATTCAGTCGGTCAGCCATTAATGTTCATCGCTTTTAGGCTTGTCTTTGTCATCGGTATGCGTATCAGTGTGAGGTGGTTCGATAGGCGCACTGTTATGTCCGAGGATTTCCAGTTTGTCACGGGCCTCGTCGATGTCGCGCTGGGAGTCGTAGGTATATTTTTGTGCTCTTGCTTTTGCCTTTGCCTCGGTGCCGCTGATCGGTGGTTGGGCCATATTGTCAGGTGGGTGATTCTGTTGCTGCTGGCCGAGGAGTGCAGATGCATCAATCTGAACAGGTACGGCGATAATCTTTGTCGTTTGTTGAGGAGCTGAGCCAGTGACGATATTGCCATTCTGTGCAATCTGGGGCGCATTGTAGCTGGTCGATGGCCCGCTTGGTTGAGGTGTGCCGCTACCGCCGCCAGATCCACCGCCACCACCTGCTGGGGCTGGGCCAGAACTAAACTTGCGGTCTTTATCCTTCGAATCATGTGACGACTTATTCAGGTTAGCGAACAAATCTTTTGCGGTTAATTTCTTGTTTTCCTCGGCCTTGGCATTACCTTGTGCGATTGCGTCGGTCATAGCACCTGCGAGGTTAGATCCATCCGCTTCGGCGCTGCCGCTTACCTTGGCCTCGCCGAGTCCTTCTAGCTGTGCCCTTGAATCTCCACCCTGGGGTGGAAGTCCATTTTGAAGTGCATTTTGGGCCGCTGCGCCAGCTGATGGACGGTTGGCTTGACCTGCGCCCTCATTATCCAGGGAACTGCCACCCAGCGATGACTTCCGCTTATTTCTACTAAATGCTTGCCGTCGATTAAATTGTCCACCCAGACCTGCCGTTGCAGACTTTGCCGCTCCAGCCGTAGCGTTTCCTGTAACCTTTGCATTCGCGTCGTCTTTGCCGCCACGTCTACCCGCAACGCTGGCTGATAGTCGTGAGCCTGCCGTACTCATGACAGATGACATGTTCTTGAACACAAACCAGACACCAAGTAGAGGCATGACAGCGGCTGCGGCAGCGGTGAGGTCGGTGATTGCACTACCCGACCCGCCGTTTTTGGCACTGTAACTATCGCCACTGACACGGTAGTTCGCGTCATTTGATCCGACGGTCACAATAGTCGCGCTGACGATCTGTCCAGCCCCCAGCAGCATCGCGCAGATAGGATATATCAGAAGTAGTTGCCCGAATAGTCTCGCTGACTGCGCAAAAAACCGCTCTAGGTTCGGCAACAGGAATGCGACAAGCAGAATTGGTGAGCCTAGTATCAACATTGCGATAACCGTTTTTCGCATAATCAATATAACCAAACCAGCCGCGCTAATTGTTGCGATGCTAATTGTCACGGCTGCCACAGGTGCCAGCAGCACCCACGCAACACCAGTTTTGGACATAACTGATGTCGTAATTGTGGTTAGTGTCCCGTCTTGGAATGCAGCCGGGGCGGCGCCAATTGGCATGACAGAATTACCCACCTGGGCTGCCACATCTTTGAGGACCGTAATTAATGCGTCACCGACAATGTTCGTCACATCCACCAGGAAAACGCACACATAGTATGAGACGTTGACACCAATAGCGACAATCAACAGCTTTGGCACCAGCCGTTTCATGCTGTATCCACCACCCCGTCCGGTCAGTTGCGAGTACACCAACACCATAAATGCCACGACAAACAGCGCGTTTGCGACGTTGCGCATCAGCTCCCAGGCTTTATAGGTACCGCTGGTGCTAGATGCGATATCGTAATCAATACGCAGGAAATTCTGGTTTATGTAGGTAAAGCCGTAGTCAGCCAGTCGTGCAATTGAACGCATGGTTGGGCATATCACCCAACCGACTGTTTCGATGGCACAGCTCGATAATCCATCTGTTAATGAACCACCAGCACCCAATAGGTCGGTGATTCCGGCGGCGTGTGATGTTGTGCTAAAGACGGGTGACAATGTCAGTGAAACGGTGGTGACAACGGCCAATACTAATAAAGCCCCACGCTTAAGATGTGTGCTGAGGACTCTAGTAAACCGGTCCGTCCAGCTGGATAACATATACTCCCCCAGTATCTGTTATGACGCTTATGGTGTCAATGATATAATCAGGGTAAATATGCAGCCAAACCAACAAGATTCAAACCAACAGCCAGCACAACAACCCTATTCCGTGCCTGACTACCTGCACATGGATCCGGTGACCGGCCAGCAAAAAAAACCAAATAACCGCATAAAGATTGTTCTCTTGGTCTTCGTCGCTGTTGTCGTGCTCGGGGTTGCTGGATTTGCAGGCTGGACATGGCTGCAGGGCGCACCAGAGCGTCAGTTTTATCAAGCGCTTGATAACTCAATGCAATCCTCGTACGTGAAGCGAGAATTTAGTTTTCAGCCCAGGAACAAGGATACGAAGATATCCGTGATCGCCACTGCCGAATCCGATCTTTCTGATCTGAAGCAACCGAAAAGCCATGTGACATATAATGCGTACGATCCTTCACTAGTAGATACGACTGCCCAGAACTCTTATCGTAGGGGCGAAGTTACTGCCGTTGAGCAGCACCAATACGCCGGCAAATTGGTCGCTACTCCTTCGTGGGATTCGTTCCCTCGACTCAAATTCAACCAATGGTATAACTACTCCGACCCAACGGCTCTATCTGCGCTCGCATTCGACCGCGAGGACTTGTTGCCACTCTTTAATACTGTGAATGGCCTCATACCGCTAGGTAATTTCAGTAGTGATCAGCGCCAACAGATCATTGATTTCTCACGTAACAACGCCATTTATACATTGAAAAGTTCTAAAGCGGATACAGTAAATAACCAAAAAGTGACAGACTTCACGGTGAGCGTTAGCGATGCCCAATTGACCAGTTTGAACAAAAAAATAGACAGTCTTGTCACATTGAAAAACGTTACTAATCGTATGGTGCCCGACAACAACAAGGTCGATTTCTGGGTCGATGACTCGAATCGGATCGTGAAAAGTGCGTGGCAGGTAACGAAAAGTAAAGAAAGCTGGACCGTCGAACTGACAACGACCTATACGCAAAAACCGAATATTAGCGAGCCGAGCGATGCTATCCCTCTTCCCTGATATCTCTTGCGTCAACTCTCGTGCTCTAGTATCGTCATAGGTAGTAATTAAAAAGCATATGATTACACAAAAACTACACAAATATCTTCATCTATCCGGCGCCAAGTTTCTGATTGCTTTGTTGCTTGTCATGGCATCTGTCGCTACCACACTCATCCTCCAAACTGGCGGATCGTCTGTTGTCCATGCCGTCGGTTCCTGTCATGGTGGTAACGATGCACAGTGGACAAGCACCAATGGACAGAAGAGCTGTGTTATACAGAACTGTGACTCAATCTCAAGTCGTATGGATACGGGCCAGTGTGTCGATGCTATCCGTAATTGTCAAAGTGCCGGGCTTGGCGTTAGTAACGCCGACTCTAACCCTAACTGGGCAGGTTCCTGCTCGAATGCTGTTGCATCGTGCGCGACCGTCGAAATAGACATCAGTTCTTGTAGCGACGGTAGTGTCCTCAACAAGATAAAGGACTGTAATTTGGGTGATGTTGGGGCCGGAGGTAGTTGCGGTGTTGACTCTGCTGCCGGGGATAAGTCGAATGTGAAGACAGCGTTCAACCGAGCTCTAGACGGTTCAAACTCCTGTGCTTCGCAATACAAAACGGATCCGGATGCCGAGCAAAAATGCAAAAATGCTTATGTTTCTACTTGGGCGAAATGTTATCAGCTCAACTCCTCGTCACCTCAGGGTTCGGTAACAGTTGGGGACATAGGTATCCCAGGTCTAGGCGTATCGCTGCCAGGTACGGGCTCAACCTATACGGGACCGGTGTCTCCAGTCATGGGTCAGAATTTTACTGATAGTCAATTCCAAGAATGCATGGAGAAAAATGCCAATGACCCTGACGTATGCAAACACTACGGCGGTAATTTTACTCCAGACCCTAACGATTCCACTAAAGGAACCTGTGCCGCTCCCCCACCACCTGCACCACCCACTTGCCCAACGCCGGCGAACCCACCAAATACCGCTCCTGACGCACAGGGTAACTGCCCGGACGGCTCCAATATTGACCAAGCCAAGGGCCCGGGTGGCAATATAACGCAAATTACCAATCAGTGTGGCGAGGCCCGCGTGAACCTGCTCGCCTGTGGCACAGCCCAGGGCGCACCGGCACTGAACGCTATACTCAAGATCATTATTTTCGTCCTATCAATCATCATCGGCATTGCGTCTGTCGGTGGTCTGGCT
>JAQGGV010000041.1 GCA_028289185.1 Candidatus Saccharimonadota bacterium | reverse complement strand
GTGGCGAGCCTCGTCGTACAGCTGCGCAGCGTGCAGCAGTGACTTGATAGGAACATCGCCCCAGTTTGGACTGGTGCCGCCGAATGTATCAGCCTCGACAATGGCGACGCGTTTGTTTTCACGGGCGGCGATGGTTGCGGCTGCGCTGCCGCCGGCGCCGCTGCCGATTACGATGAGGTCAAAGTCGAATTTAGATTTTGCCATGCCATAGCTCCTTAGATAATGCTTTTGTGGTGTTCATAAATATATGCGGCCTCGGGCTGGAAACGTTGCAGGTGTACGCTGGCCAGTCGGCGAATGTCGTGACTAGTGACGGCGGGTTTACGGTCCACCCACACGACAACGGCCTGGGTAACGTTTTTGGCAGTGTCCTCGGCCTCACCCTCGGGGCTGCGAACGGATAGGCAAGCGGATAGGATACTGCGCAGTAGTTTGTCGGCATCAAAACTCTCGGTCGGTCGCTTGCCCGATCGTTTGACGACATCAACAGCCAGCGCCATTATTGGCCTCCCATGGCAGCAACACCGGTAACAAGGACTTGCTGGACGTAGACGAAAGCACCAAGGATCAGCAGACCGCTGCCGGCCGCGACCTGTAGGAAGCGTTTGTTGGTTTCACGCCAACGCTGGATGTTGCTGAGTTTGTGCCCGCCACCAATCAGTAGTCCTACAATCAGGAGTGGTAGCAGAGAAACAGCAGCGTAGAGAAGAATGCCCAGTAGTTGAAACTCGGGTGACAGGCGAATGAGCACTAGGGCAGAAATCGCGATCGGGGCAAATGCGAATAATAGTTCACCGATGATACTGGTCAGGCCCAGCCCAAAGGTCTCGGTGGCGTTTTTGGTTGCCTTTGAGCGGCCTGCCAAATAAGAGGCGAAATTGCGGGGGATCCAGAGTGATGTTCCTGGCTCGTCACGGTAGTAGAATAACCAAACACTCACCCCTACCCCACCTACTCCACCAGCGTACGCAGCCCAGATGATCGGTGGTGTTGTGGATGGCAAGGCGGCTTGCAACACATATGCGACGAGTGAAACCAGTAGGACAGTCATGACTCCAGCGCCCATAATGAACCCGCCTGTTAGCCGTAGCAGTCGCATGTGGGCGGTGTTACGACCCAGGGCATGGCCGCTGAGCAGAGTAAGGACACTGACACTCAACTGAAAGCTGGCATGGGTCAAAGCCGCCAAAAGGATGATGGCGAAAGAACTGATAATGTCGAAGTTGCCCATGTTTTTGTTATTTGTTTATGTGAACCTTTTGTAGCCTGATTTTACCACAAGAAGTATCAGGGGTCAAAATCATAAGGATTTTGCTATAAAGGTATTGCTTTTTCTTAATGTTTATGCTATTTTAGATATAGACATCCACCACAAAACAAACAAATAAAGGAAACCACCACAATGACAAAACTCCTGTCTATTAAAGCAACTCAATTTGAGGAAGCTTTTAAAGCGATTAGCCTATCCACTTGGAACCGGCCTCGCACAAACGAAGAACTACGATCGTTCTTGTCCCGCCGCGAGGCAGCAACACAGAGCGTTGAACTGTAGAAATCTTTCGTTCAATCTGTTACAATCGTCTTTGCATTTGCAGAGACGATTTAAATTTATATCGTATTTTGCAATTGCACGACGAACATCAATTCGTACCAATTTCGTAAACCAAGCTTGCTGTTTGCGAAATTGAGAGGAGGCATAACGACAGGTGCCGGCTTCAAACTTGTTTGGAAGCGAAAACCTGAAAGTAAATGCCGACGAGGCAGCGTAGCTCAGTTGGTTAGAGCGCGAGACTCATAAGCTCGAGGTCACAGGATCGTACCCTGTCGCTGCTACCAAGAAAAGACACCCACATGTTGGGTGTTTTTTTGTTGTGATAAAATATGCTTATGTTTAAAAAGAAATCGACTTCACGCTACAAAACCAAACTAAATTCTCTGGTTGTTATCACGATTCTATCTCTCGCAATCAATGTCATTGCAATAATTGTTCTTATAACGGGCGCAAGCTTTGAAAAGGCAGGCACATTTAACAATGCAATCGTGAATGATGGCATCGCCACTTTGTGCTCTAGTCAGTATAGGCAGACCGTCCAAAATGATAGCAAAAACAGGGGTGAGACTGATAGTCAGATAAAATTCGACGTGGCTTTAGTTGATTACCCTTGTTCCAATAACGGTGCCGCTCAGTATTATCAGGATGGTTTCAAACAGTATCAGGCTTCATTAGGTCTGAAGTCTTAACATTTGCAGCGACATATTTGGTCTAAACCGCTATAATTAGTAAAGCTTATGACTGATCATGGACATGCACAGCCCAAACAACCTGGTTCGATAACTCCTGAACGGATAGCAGAGATTGTTACCCAGCTGCCCGGTAATCATGATCCAAACACTGAATATGCCTACCCAATACCGGGTACTGATCGCCTGGGTATGTTGCCTCTGCAGCACATTCTGCGTATATGCGGGGAATCCATTGCAGCGGCACCACCAGAAAAGGTAACCGAGGACCTGAAATATTATCGCGAAATGGCGGTTAATCTGCGTAACGCTGGTGGCCGGGAACTAGAGGCCGCGTTGTATTTTGGCAAGAGATCTCTGTATCAAGTATTAAAAAGACAGCAGCAAGCGTAGGCCGGCATTATGAGTGAGCTGGTGAATGCGGGCGTGATAGAAGATATAGATTTTGCTGCGCTTGATCTGGAAATGCGAGCGGATAATGACAACGCCTATGATGGCGTTGATTTCAATAATACGAAAGAGGCTGCCGACAAAGTAATGGGATACGAGGCCTCGGATCGGTCAGAAACCGAGCAGTTACTGATTGATAAATATGGTAATCAACAATTTCGTTACGGCATTCATTCGGGGACAATACGTGACATGATTGCCCTTTGCCCAGCAGTGGCGACGGAGCTAAACAAGGGTTTTAGTAAAGTTGTCGAGTTCATCGACGCATACAAGATTGATACTGTCGATAAAGATGACAAAAACGAAGATGATACAGAAAAAGTTGCTACGTCTCAGGAACCCGAGCCAGAAAAAGCAGCAGATGCTCCCCAACTTGTCACTGCCGACGCTGCCACGCAGAACAAGGTTGAGGTGGTGCAGACACCCAGAACCGAGGAAGTTTCCCGGCAGCAAAATGGGGCAGCCGAAATAGCACAAGTTGCTGATGTCGAGGCTGTCCAGGATATGCCAGCTGATGTGGCTATCGAGGCAATTGTGGTGGATTCTGCAGTCGAACAACGGAGCGGCAGCAATTTGGCGGCTGCTGTAGCTCAGCGGGAAACTTTGCAACAAGAAACCAGTGGACCAGAAACGGCGAGTGTAGAAATGGGTGATACGACTCCCCCAATTTTGATACCTGAATTACCCCTGCCAATTGTGAAACTATACGAGGAAGTCGAACCTGTATCGGTTGAGGACGAAGAACCGAGTGAAATTGCAGTCGTTCCCCTACCCCATTTTATCGAGGACATGAAGTTTGAGGACGAGGTTGCGGTAGCGGAAGTTCCTGTTTTGAAAAACAGCGAGGCAGCAGAAGGTCGATTCGTGACCAAGAATTTAGCCAGTGACATTGGCGACTTTCATATCCCAGGTATGGTCGTGGGCTTGGACGAACCTGGGCCAGAAACGCTAGGCGAGGCTGAGCCGGCAATAGCAGGCGAGTACTGGGTGGATGACGATGACGAGATAGAGGACGCACCGGAGAACTTTGTTGCCGCCGAACTTGGGAATGACGAGGATAGTCCAGTTGAGCGGGCTGAAACAACGCCAGAAGTCACGGCAGAGACGAGGCGAGTCAGCGAGCCCAAGCCAGATGTTGTGCGGACGGAAACAGTTGAAGACAATGGAGAAATTATTGATGATGCGCCAGCTGAGATTGTCGCCAAAATCGTAGAACTGATTGGTATCCATCCGGACGAGGCAACCGAGCCTGAACCGGAGGAAGCGAAGCGTCGTATAACGACCATTATTGAAAAAATAGATGTACTAGAACGAGCAGAAACTGCCGAGGACTGCCAGGAAGCATTGCTGGAAGTACGAGTAGAGCTAGCAGGACTGTTGGCGTTAATGGGGTATAGAAATGCTGATCAATTAGCCGAATGGCTGACACGAAATTATGACATCAAACAACTACGAAAATACATGAGTGCAATCTTGCAATCGCTGACGTCGCCAGAGCGCAGTGCAACATTGAGTACGCACATACAAAACACGACTTCCCCGTCTAAATTTGGAAGTCGTGCTGTGCGGATGTTGGTTAGTCTGGTTGGGCCAGGCCAAGGCCTGCGGACTGCTTAGACCAAGTTGATATCGGTCAGGGTTGCCTTGGCGCCTTTTAGTATGGCGTAGGTAACTTTGTCCATGGTTGCACCGTCAAAGATTGCGTGTTTGGTGGCTGCATGATGGAACGATACGTTCTTGAGTGTGGTACCTTTGAACGAAGTGTTTTTGAGTGAGCTACTGTCAAAGACAACGCCATCGAGTGTCATACCATCAAACACAATTCCACCGATGTCTGATCGTTTGAATTCTGTATTAACCAGTCGTGCACCGACGTATGTTGAGCTTTTGAGATTACTACCGTTTATGACTGTGCCAGTGAGATTGGCGTTGTTGAAGCTGACGTTTGATACGTCGCTACCACTCAGGTTCGCACCACTTAGGTCAGATTCGACAAAGGATGCCGCCTTTAAGTTTGATCCCTTCAGATTCGAATTACTTAAATCAGAGCGATCAAAAACGGTGCGGGCGAGGTCGCTTCCGCCAAGGTTTGCGCCGGCGAGGTTTTGCTCGCTCAGGTCGGCCTCTTTCATGGCAGATCCATGTAGTTTTGCATTTCGTTGCAAAACGGCAGACGCTTCTTGCTTGTCGTCGTGCGGAATGTTTTCCATAATCTCGTCGATGTCACCGAATGAATCAACTGTTTGCTGGTAGGCTTCGTCGTCCGACTTCCCCTGCTTTTTGAGGTCATCATACTTCTCTACTAGATTTGCTAGCAGTTCGGCCTGCACGTCGTCGCGAGCCGGGAAGTCACCGTAGGGTGCAAATGCGTTGTCCAAAAATTCTTGTAATTTCTTTTCCATAATTTTCTCCTTATAGTAGTTCCTTTAGGATTTGTTTGGCGTTGTCCCAATTTTGTTTGTTGGCCTTGTATAGGCTGTGGCCGCTGGCGGTGATGTGATAATATTTGCGCCGGCCACCCTGCGTTTCATCACCCCAATAGGATGTGATGTGTTTGTCGTTTTCCAGGCGTTTCAGGCTGGAGTACATGGTTGCTTCCTTTAACTCGTACTGCTCTTTAGAGTTTTCGTAAACGAGTTTGGTAATTTCGTAGCCATACTTATCACCATCGCTCAGCAATTTGAGGATGATCGTGTCTGTATGTCCACGGAGTAAATCTGATGATAGTTTCGAATCAATCATAACTACAGTGTATATCATATTACTATGACAGTCAAGGTAATTATGAAAATGCTGTTGCTTGCAGTGATTATTCCCGCTAGGTACGATGGGTACAAAGAGGAGAAATCATGGGCGTATCACAGGAGATCAGTTACCAGCAAAGTCATAAGTCGGAGTTCCCTATTGCCGAACAACCTCAGCAAACGAGGACGGATTATGAAACCGTTGTGAGAGCAACGACCGACTATAATAACCTAGAAACGACACCAGGTTTTGGTGGAGCAGCTGGTGAAACGGTAGGACTCGACAAGGCGCTGAGCGAACGATTTGAAAATAATACTCGTCTCAAGTGTGACATCGGAAAGTGTGTACTTACTACGCGAATTGTATCCGCTACAGGCCCGTATCAAGCGGCACTGTTAGTTGAATGTCGTGCACGTGCGTATGTGACGCGGGAAGAGGCCGATGCTCAACAAGCTGCATGTGAAGACGTACATGCGGAAGCGCCTGATAAGTTATTGATACACCTTCGACGAGCAGCCGCGGGTATCAACACGCAGGAAGGTTTGATTACCGACCACCAGGCATTGATTGATCAGGCGAAAGCCAACGTCATGAAATACCTTTAATCTTGGATTAGTAGGATGGCAGGGTATAGCATAAATTACGTTTTTATGTTATCGTAGGCTTCAAATGAGAATTCAGGAGCTAGAACTGCGAAACGGAGACCGACCACAGGCCGGTTCGTTGTTTATTCCAGAGGAGCCAACTGGTGCAGCTGTGCTGTTGATGCACGGTTACGAAAGTAACAGACAGGGTTATGCTGAATACGCCCAGGAGCTGACGGCTAAACTTGGTGCGATATGTCTGACGATTGACCTACCAGGACATGGTGATAGCGGTGGTGATTTCAAAACCCTGACTATGAACGAGTATGGCAAAGATGTGCAGCATGCGTACAAATTCCTAGAAAAAGTTCATCCAGTTGATAAGCGTAGAGTTGGCGTCATGGGCGCAAGTTTCAGTGGATTTCTAGCAGTGACGTATTTGGACGAAGGCCCAAAAAGCATGTTGCTACGCGCACCAGCGATTTATCCAGATGGTAAATTGAGCATTCCACGTCAAAGTATTGATCCAGTGGAAACGCGTACATTCCGAGAGGGACTGGATCCACAGAATCCACCTAGGAATCTAGCGCTCCAAAATATTCAGCATTATAACGGCGAAGTAACGATTGTCGAATCAAGTGAGGATGAATCAATCCCAGCCAGTGTCATGGATACATATACTGCCATGGCACGACGCGGTATTCACAAAACCATCAAGGGCGCAGGACATTCGCTACGTGGCGAGCATAGGCAGGAATTCAAAGAAATTCTTGTCGACTGGGCAGCTGAACTCTAAATCAATTGAAAACGAAAGCGCCCCGGTCGAGACGGGTTAACCACTGATGTGGAAACGCTTCGTCTCGCTCGGGGCGAGGGTGCACCTAGATCTGGTAGATCAGGTGTGACTGGCACGGGTGGTCGTCGCAGAACGAGATGTCGCAGACGCTCCCGTTCTTGCCGTTGATGTGGTCGCACGTGTGGGTTGCTTGGCCGCCGCACTTCGTGCATCGCCAGTCGCTGTGGTCTGTGCAGAAGCCACCATCGTGGGCCTGGTTGGTGCACCGGCCATGCTTGGCATGCTTGAACGCACAGAACCTTGGCAACGGGTTGCCCCTGGCGTCGGTCCCGTGCAGAACGGGGTTGACGATGCCGGCGATGTGTTCCAGCAGCAGGTCGCCGTTCAACGATTTGACGCCTACGCCAAAGCCGACCGAATCTCGCATGAGCTCGCCAAGCTTGGTCTTGTCGATCTCTTCCAACGCCCTCCATGCGGCGCACTTGTGCTCTCCGCTATCGGCGGCTTGTTCGCACATGTGGTTCCCCAATCTGACTCGTGTTCCACCGAAGTGGTAACCATCGGATGATGATAGTTTACTATAACATATTAATTATGGATATCAAATTGTAGGATCGCTTAATCCTCAATGATGATGCCGATGTTTGCGGCCAATATTGGCGCCAGTGCGAACAGCTGGTAGCTCGAGATTTTGACGCCCTTCATTTTCTCGGTACCGCGGATAGAAATAATTTCTGATTTGGAAATATCGACATTGCGGAATGATTTGGCCGAAAAGGCGACTTGTTCGAACGTGCAGCCAACAAACTCGACGTTTTTGAGCGTGGCATCGTAAAAGTCAGCCTCGTTTATGACGCAGTCCTCGAACAGTACATCCTGTAGGTTGGCGAATCGGAAATTGGCCATGTCCAGTTTGCAGCCGCGGAATACAACGCTTCGCAATTGGCTGGACTGTAGCTGCACGCCGCTACAACGGCACTTGTCCAGTTCGACTGACTGCCAGCTGGACTCGACAATCTTGCTGGCTGTAAAGTCGCAATCGGTAACAATACAGTCACGCAACTCGAAGCGTTTGATAATCGTCTGCGAAAAGAAACTTTTGCTGATGCGCGATTCGCGGATATCCAAAACCACAACGTGATTGGCCGAAATGTCGCCCTTGTCTATATGTACTTCGCGCAACACGTCCTGCACCAGGATTGTTTTGTCCAGATCTGCGACTATCGGTAGATTGGGTAATACGTCGGGTTTGAGGATTTTCATACTCATATAACTATAGCACTGCGAGGGGTAGCATACTTGACCTCTGTTAAAATATAGGTTATAGTAGGTAAGACCGTTTCCAAAGGCTGGCCACACCGGTAGCCTACGGTAGTATCGAGGAGTTTTTATGACCGAAGGCCCAGTAGGCCAAGCGATCTGTGATTTCGTGGAAGATCCGTCAACGGTCTTTCTGGCAAATGACAGATTGACTCCACTCACCGATGGGGTGTGGGCGGTGATCGTCCGCGAAACAGAGGACCCGAGACTGTACATCAACGTGCAAGTCGAGGGCTGCGATGACATGAGGGGACCGTTCCAGCTCAGCTTCGATAGGTGGACGCCTATCGTTCTGAACATTCAGGCCATCGCGCGTTTCGACGGTTCCATCCAGGTCCGCCGATGACGCACACCGAAATGCCGAAACTGCCCACCGCGGGCTACGATTCGGCGTTCATACGTCAGCGTCAGGCCAACATCGAGAGGTCAACCGCTCAGTACGAGCAGGCCTTTCGCGAGCAACCCGGCATGGCAAATGTCTCGCGCGGTACGTTGCATTGGATGGCGCAGTTCGCCGCCACTCGCGAGCGTGCCGCCCTGGAACAGGACCCGCCACCCAACCGCATGAACACCGCGCAATCGGTTTACCGATTCGAACCGGAGGGTGCGGACAACTAATTACAGGCCTCACGGCCGCCACGTGATCGAAGCCGAGAGGTTCTCACGTTTGACGACGTGAGGCCTCTTTGCTTTTCTGGGGTAAACGAATTGGCTATACTATATGTAATGACAGACAAAGAAATGATAGAGCGCGTGCAGCGCCTGGCGCAGGATTCAAAGGAACAGGTGAAATGTGCGTGCGTCATCGTCAAGGATGGGGAAGTCCTGGCCGAGGAACACAACAGCCAGCATGTCGACAACATGGCGGTTAATCATGCCGAAATCAAGGCGCTGGTATCGGCAAATTACCGTAGTGGCAGCCGCATCCTAGCGCACGCCATCGTGTATTGCAGCTGCGAGCCCTGCGCCATGTGCCTGGCCGCACTGTCATACGCCAAGGTCGAACGCATTGTCTATGCCAAATCGATGAAGGAAATGTCGCCCGACGACAAGCAGGGCAACTTTGATTCGCAAGCCTTCATTAAAACCTTGAACTACCAGCCAACCCTCGAGC
>JAQGGV010000031.1 GCA_028289185.1 Candidatus Saccharimonadota bacterium | reverse complement strand
ATCCGTAGGCCTGGACAACGGCGTAACGAACAATCAGTACTGGGAGCCATGGTAGGTAGAAAACGACCGCCCATAGGTATGCCTTTTTGGCCTTTTTGATGAGTTGCTTGTCCCTGCGGAGCTCCATGTACAACCAAATGACGTGCGCAATCCAGACAAATGCCATGAAATAGTTCGTCCACATGCCTATTGCGACGAGTGCTGTGTACCAACGCCACCAACGCTTGTTTTTACTACCGACCGCATTGAGGAGTACATACGTTGCGGCAAAGGCGACGGCAAGCATCATCGTGTACATGCGCATCGCGGTGCCATAACGGATGAATAATGGGGACAAAACCATCATAAATATTGCAACTTGCGCCGCGTAGCGTCCAAACCAACGGCGGACAATCAAAAATGCAAATAGGACCGCGGTCCAGGCAAAAATGACTGTCAAAAATCGTAGTTGTGACACGCCAGTGCCAACAAAGAACTGCCAGCAGTGCAACACGATGTAATATAGAGGTGGATGAACGTCAAAAGCCGTATAAAACGACGTTGAAAACGGATTAAATCGAGCCAAATAAGCGCTATAGCCCTCGTCAAAGTATGCACTGGCACCAATAAGCGTCGGCCATGCAAGTGATGTAAATAGCCCAAGCGCCAACAATACGCCTATCCAGTCGGTAAATGGATGTTTACTAAACCAACGTTGCACTGCGAGCAAAGATTTCTTCATGTGCGATGATTATAACAGATGAGTGCGTACTGTTCGAATGCTTATAGGAGGCTGGTCGCGATGCGACGCATTTGGCTGCTACTGAGTGGCGCGTCGCCCTCGATCGTATACAAGATACCGCCGTTGACCCATGCGGCGTTGTCGCCAAAGGTATAAATCGTCAGACCACGTTCGGTATACGGGATGTAATCGGCACCAGCGTGCGGTGCGACGTAGTTGTCCAGCAGCGCATTGCTGTCCCAGCCGCTCTTGCTTTGCTCGATGGTGAATCGTTGTGCGCCGGCGTTGGCCTTGAAGTTCATGCTAACCTTGCCATCGCTAAAAGTAACTGGCCCGTTCAGTGCGTAGCCATCCGGTCGATAATCAGGGTAATTGGCGTCGATCCCCGCTTGTGCGGCCGCAACACGAACAGAAAGTGCTGGCATATTCAAATATGTTACATACCCGCCCAGCAAAACAATTGCCAGCGTCGCGCTCAGGATAGCAACAACACGCTGCCTGGAGCGGAAGCGGCTTTTGAGTGGCGCTTGTTTGTGCGTGTTTTGTACTGAAGTCCTAATAGCTTGGTCTTTGATTTCTGCTGCGGTGATTGTCCTGGACAATGAATCGTGTTTGGCCTGGGACCGTGCATGGGCTTTGGCGACGTGTGGATGCGTCACAGGACCAATGTCGGATAGCGCAGGTTTGGTTGGTTTCAGTGCCCCAACGGGGTGCGGTGCAAATCTAGAAACGTTGGAGTGAGTTGGTCGGCTGATGTCCATGACTTTGCTGGGGTTGTGGTGAGTCAAGATAGTGTGCTTCATCGGGATCGGCTTTTTGAGCGCTTTTCGGTGCAAAGTGACTGATCGCTGAGGGCCGCCGTGGATAGATGTGGCGGGAGATGAATGAACGGTTACAGGGCTAGCGACAGAGGACGAGGGCTCAGGGGCGGCGGACTTGTCAGAAACAGGTAGCCCTGACGCGGCGTCATAGGCCTGGCCATCAATACTTATTGTGTCGGTTTTTGTCATCCTATCCCCTAATGGTTACTGTATCTATCATCTTAGACACCATAAGTGTTTTTTGCAAGAGCTAGTCCATCCCCCGTTGCAACTGCTATACTTAGGCTCATATGAAACGCCAAATCTCGACGCAGCGACAACCGTGGTTGCGAACAGCGGTCTATAGTTTTATGACACTGAGTGTTGCGGTAATCGTCACACTTCTGATGTTGGTCGTATTGGGCTACCAGTTCAACAAAAAGGATGGCCGTATCGAACAGGGCGGCTTACTGCAGTTTTCGTCGGTCCCCAGTGGTGCAGCCGTAACACTCGACGGTAGTGTGTTTGGTTCGGTCACATCGACCAAATCGACGGTTGATACAGGCAGTCACTACGTACAGTATAATCTAGCCAACTATCGTACCTGGCAAAAAACGATCAATATCGTTGCGGGGCAAATTGGCTGGCTGAGTTATGCTCGCTTGATACCCAAAACCGTTACGCCACAAACGCTACACGAGTATGCGGCACTAACCGGTGCACTCGCCACGCCCTCACGTAACTATATGTTACTCCACGAAGCGGCGGACTCGCCTGCCTTTACGTTGGTAAACATCCAGGGCGACACGCTGCGTTATGACACGCTCACACTGCCTGCAACTAGCTACACGGCTCCTACTGCTGGCAAGACACAATCATTCACACTCGATAGCTGGAGCGCTAATGACAATGCGGTATTAATTCGTCACACCTATGATGACACCAAGGCTGAATGGGTGCTGCTCAACCGAAGTGCGCCGGAAAAATCGATCAATTTGAATACCACCTATGGCATCACACCCTCCAAGGCGCAATTTGCCGGCAGTGGCGATCGTCTACTCTATGTACGCACCGACAATACTGTGCGACGAATTAATCTGGACGAGCAAACACTGTCGCGCCCGCTAGCGACCAACGTCGACAACTTCACCGCCTACGACGAAAAGACGATTATCTATTCGACAACCCCCGACGACAAGGCTCAGCGTACCGTTTCTTACGCGGCTGTCGATGTAACGGATCCGGTCGTATTGGATAGTTATCCAGCCGACGGCCAGCCGCTATTTGCCGCCATGGGCAGTTACTTCAACCAGCACTACGTCGCGATTGTTCACGGTCAATCGATGGTTATTAGGACCGGATCGCTGCCGACGCTGACTGACAAGGGCTCACTCAAAACCTTTGCCACACAGACGATTCCTGCCGGTATTTCAAACTTTGAAATCAGCCGCAACAATCGCTTCTTTATGGCCCAGTTGCCGGATGGTTATGCGTCATTCGATATCGAACTACACAAGTACGACAAAACCACCTGGGAAACACAGCCGACGGCGCCACGTCAAATCAACTGGCTTGATGACTACATGCTGTGGTCTGATTATGGCGGTCAGCTACGCCTGTATGAATTCGATGGCGCCAACCAGCAAACTCTTATGCCTGCCGCCGAAGGTTATGTGGCCAGCCTCAGCTCGAACGATAAATACATATATGACATTGCTAAAACAGACAAGGGCTACAACTTGCAGCGTGCCCTATTGATTCTACAGAACTAACCTTTGGCGCCGAACAGTTTTTCGAGCGCGGTTGGACCATTATCCGGCATGGTCGCTTTGGCGTTGGTGTTGAAGGTGTTTGCCGCGGATGCCTTACCTGGGTCGGGAGAGATTTGTTCGGCGGTGATGAGCAGGCGGTTCGTCGATGTGCCGAGTGGCGTACAGGTAATCAGTGTCAGGTAGGGCTTGTCGGTATAGCCGTAGAGCGCCTGGACATTCGTCGGTGTAACGACTTGTTTCTTGGTCACAGAGTACGTGTAACGGACCGAGTTGTAATTGACATAAATCGTGTCACCAACGTCCAGTTTATCTAGCTGGGCAAAGACGAATTTGTAGTTGCCAGGTTCGAACAAGTCGTTACTGGAGTGGCCTGAAAAGACCGTGTTGCCAATCTGTCCAGGTTTGCTGTCGGCGCCTGGTATCGAAAAGTTCGCGACGCCCTTTTGCATGGCGGCCATTTGCGCATCATGATCATAGGCGACGTTGTAGATGACGGGCACGTCGACATTAATTTTGGGTATGACCAACTTTGGGTCGGCCGGCACGGTGACACTACTTGTTGGGTCGACGACAATGTTCTGTGGGTTGATTGCGCCTGGGCTGACATAGGCTTGGACATTGGCAAAGATGACTTCGTTGTATTGCAGAAATGCTACAACGCCCACCACAACAAAGGCGGTGGCAAACGGTATGAAGTGACGGCTTTTGCGGGCTTTTTTGGCACCCTGTTTGGCAGTACCGACGATTTTCTCGCGTAGATTGACCAGCTCGGCATCCTTTTTCTCATCTGGAGTGCGTGGGGGCTCGGCTGGTTTTTCGGCTATGGCTTGATGTAGTGCGCCAACATAGTAACGCTCGTAGTACTTCTGATAGTAATCTTGCCATTGGGCGTGGTACTGTTGCCACGAGCTGGCTGGTTTGTAGGCTTGGGATGAGTCAGTCGGAGCCGTTGTCGTGGTTGTAGCCTGAGCCGCTGGCTCCGAGGCGGCCGTTGTGACGCGCGTTTGCCCGCTATAGAGCGCATCTATCTGATCACGAACAATATTTGCAGCAGCATCGCGCTGGTCGGACGTATCAGTAGGTGTTTCTTTTTTGGGCTGCATAGACTGGTTTCCTTGTGGG
Organism: Candidatus Saccharimonadota bacterium; assembly: GCA_028289185.1. GTDB lineage: Bacteria > Patescibacteriota > Saccharimonadia > Saccharimonadales > Saccharimonadaceae > UBA2112. The sequence goes on along the minus strand of JAQGGV010000031.1, from coordinate 1,015 downwards.
GATTAGTATACAATATACAGCGAACTCTTTAAAGAGGTCGAAATGTGCCGCGGTGGTGGAATTGGTAGACACGCCAGACTCAAAATCTTGTGGACTTTTAGTCCGTGCCGGTTCAAGTCCGGCTCGCGGTACCAGAATTTATTTATGATTAAAGCAATTTTATTCGATTATGGTGGAGTTATTACAGACGGTGGACGCGGGGGTCTTTCGGGGCGTCTGGCAGAACTGCTTGAAGTTTCGGAAGACGATGCAAAGGCCTACATGCAACTTGGCTGGACTGACTATATTAAGGGCCAAATTAGCGAAGATACGTTTTGGGATAGAATTCAAAGTGCCTCTGAGACAATTGTTCCCCGTGATTATCGCAATATATGGAATGACTGGGACAAAATGATGCCGATGCCAGCGATGATTGATATCGTGGCGGAACTAAAAAAGCGCGGTTTGCGCGTTGGGCTGCTTTCGAATGTCTTCCCACGTACGGCAATTGATATCCGCGCACACGGTGGTTACAGCACGTTCGACTTTACGATTTTGTCGTGCGATGTCGGCTATGCAAAGCCCGAAAAGCAAATATATCAACTTGCCCTTGATAAGCTGTCGGGCATTGACCCTACCGAAATTATTTTCATTGACGACCAAGAAAAATGCCTGATACCCGCTCGCGACATGGGAATTCATACCGTCCTTGCCCTGAACCCTCAACAAGTTTGGGACGACATTGACGCTCTGCTAAAGAACTGAGGTTATAGGACTAAACTCGCCGTTGCCGCTTCGAGCGGTTTTTTGGGATTCCACAGATAATAGGCGCTCGCATAGGTCGCCACACTGCCCTTCCAGATGCTCATAGGCGCATCCCACGGCGTTGTTGTGACTTGCCCACCCGCGGCGATAACCAATTGCTCTTGATGAAATGTCATGACGGTGACTGGGTATGTGATGGTGAATTTATGGAGTGTCTCGACCAGCTGTTGCAACTGCATGCTAAAGGTTAAAATCTTGGGGTAATAGACCT
>JAQGGV010000028.1 GCA_028289185.1 Candidatus Saccharimonadota bacterium | reverse complement strand
AGCAAGTCAATCGCATCGCGTGTAATCGTCAATTGTCCGCCATAACTACGGATGAAATCCTCGTACAGTATGGCTGTTTCACTGTTGCGGCCGGCATCGCCAATCAGCAGCACGGCATCCGCCCAGGCGCCAAGTGCGCCCATTTCGGGTGCGGCATCTTTGCTCAGGCCGCCAGAGGGGTTGTTGGCACCATAAATAATATCGGTAATCGTGGTTGGGACAGACTTTTTGAGCACAATTGGTAACAGTGCCCGAACTTGCCCTACGCCAGCATCGCGGGCGGCACTGTAGGCATCACCTACGGCCAAAAAGCCGAGTTTATTGCCGCCGATGATCCCCAGTTTGCCTGCGTGGCTCTTTTGCTCGGGTTTGTTCCACTCGACATCCGGAAACAGCGGTTTACCCGGAACTTGGCGAAGCCAGTAACTATGAGTTTCCATTGACCATCGTACGTGCAAAGGTTAACATTTCGTCTATCAGATCAAGTGCATTTAGGTCAGAGGTCAGCACCTCACCATTCACTAATTTATCGATTATTTCGGTGGCTTTTTGGTGTATGGGTGCCTCGCCATGTTCAATCGCCAGTAGCGCTAACTCATTTTTGTGTTTTTTGGCGTACTCAAGTTCGCTTATTGCCTCAGACATTCGGCCAACAAATTTTGGGTCATCCTGTCGCAGCTCCAGTTGCTGTTTCCACTGCTCAACAGGAATAGCCAGGTATATCGCCAGAACCTCGGCAAAACCAGCACTTCGCATCATTGGCAGACTATCTGGCATGATTGGTGCAATCGTATAATCATGGACCATTGCCTCCGGGGTGCTGCCATACAAATGACCCGTGCCGTGCATGGACCAGTTCACCAGTTCGCCTCTTTCGATTTGGTCAATCATTGACTCAAAGGTCACGCCCTCATTGGCGGTTATATAGGTCGGGGGGTCTTCGCCAATTCGCCGATCACGCGTCGTGATAGTATCGCCGATTCCCGCGCTGATACCGCGATTTCGACATTCCTGTAGGCAGGCGTTTGTCAGAGTTGACTTGCCGACTGCGGTCGGACCAAGGATGGCAACAAATGCTTTTTCCTGCAACTGGTCGCTGGCATAGGCGTAGTTATCACGTTGTTCGATTAGTTTCCCCAGTCGCTCCTGTAATTCCGGTGATAATGCCATATCACCAGTATAGCGCAAACAAAGACTCGGTCTTGCCGTGCCCGAAAATGCTCAGAAATGGAAAGAGCCAACCCCTAAGGGTCGGCTCATAGCTCCAAGAGATTGTGGCCAGCTGGCCGGAGGTGTCGACAACGGTCGCTTAAAACCCCCGGCCAGCTGGCTTCCTACTCCCGAAGGAGCGGCCTACCATACGTGCCACCTAGGGCACATGCCTCGTTCTGGTAGCTGAACGGTGGGAGCTCGCGCGACGGCGAGTGGCGATTGACGACTGGTTCCCGGACGTAAACTGCACAGGTGGCCAATCGTTGAGACGTCCCAATGTCTCAAGTCGCTTGCAAACACGAAACTTTTAGCCGGTGGATGTAGCTGTAGGCTTGACCGTTGCCTTTTCAGGCAGGATCACCGCTGTTTCATGCAACCACGTCATTACGTCATGACGTTCTCACGGTTTTAGGTTGGCCGGCGGCGCGACCTAGGGAGCATTCAATGACTCTCTGTCCCCTATCGTCACTTCTCATTTACTCAGTGTGTTACTTAATGGCCGACCTTTTTTCGTCTCATCGACAGGTCGGTTTTGGGTCCGCGTACGCGACGTGAAACCAAAACCGACCTGTATTTTCTATCTCTTGAAGCTGTAAATGTGCTCAAAGGGAGTTTCCTCAACCGATGGTATAAAGGTACTATAACAACTATATTACAAAATGTAAATAAATATTTGTAAATCCTGGAAACGAAAAGCCGCCCGGAAACCGGTGCGACAAATCGTATCGGGTCCCGGGCGGAGCCAGAAAGGTGGAAGGGATCCGATAATTGCGCCTAAGCGGCGCGCTTCGAGCGTGGCACTGCGTCCACTAGATTCGGTGGCACATGCCTCTCGATCTCGTCCATGTCCATCTGCTGCAGGCAGACTTCCTTGGTCGTGCACAGATTGGCCTCAACTGCTTGGCGCTGGAGTTCCTGCAGATGCTTGTAGGCAGTGTGCGCCTCGCGCAGGTCGTGCACGCCGTAAATCAGCGCGGCTAACCCCGCGAGCCCAATCGCCCCCATGACACTGAGATTAACGGCGGTTGCCTCGGTCCTTACCACGCCAATCAGCGCAGAGAGGACGACAATCACCCCAGTGCATAAAAGTACGACTGACTTCTCTGCATCGGTGCGCTCCTCACTCTGAAGCTCGTCGATCCAGGTCCGCTTTTGCATCGAACGAATTCGCTGCGAAAACATTAGTTTCGTATCCCTTCGGGTTGTTAACACTTCTCTTTGCCCCATAGTTGGAGCATACGGCTATGACCATCGTAACAGATACAAAATGCTTGTTCAACCGTCCTATTTACAACTATTTGTGGACAAACGGAAAAATTACAGCTCAATACTGACAGGACAATGATCTGAACCCATTTGGTCAGCGTGAATTTCGGCAGATTTGATGCGGTCGGCGATGGATTTGCTGGCCATCCAGTAGTCGATGCGCCAGCCAATATTTCGGGCGCGGGCGTTGGCCCAGTGTGTCCACCAGCTATAGTGGCCGTTTCCCTGGGTGAATTTACGGAATGTATCGACGTAACCAGCGGCGGCAAATGTATCAAATCCAGCACGTTCCTCATCTGTAAAACCGTGCTTGCCAACGTTTGGCTTGGGATTCGATAAATCATCCTCGGTATGTGCAACGTTTAGGTCGCCACAAAATAGTACTGGTTTTGACTTTTCTAGGTGTTGGACGTGTTCTAAAAATGCTGGGTCCCATTGTTCGTGGCGTAATTTCAAACGTGACAAATCACCCTTGCTGTTAGGTGTGTAGACCGTCACGACCCAAAAATCTGGAAACTCGGCGCTCAGCACGCGGCCCTCTTTGTTCGGGTCGCCGTAACTGTCTCCTGCGAGGCCGTGCTTTTTGGCAATATCATCAGTAAATCCATTGATGACAGACAGGGGCTCGGTCTTGCTAAAGATGGCCGTACCGCTATAGCCAGCTTTGTCGGCGCTGTTCCAGTACTGTTTGTATGCCGGCAAATCGATTTCGACTTGGTCTGGTTTGGCCTTTGTTTCTTGCATACACAGAACATCAGGGTCGTATTTATCGATAAATTTCTGCAATTCGCCCTTTGTGATGACTGCGCGGATACCGTTGACGTTCCAGGAATATAATTTCATATCTTTATTTTATCACCTTATCTACACCTGTTTGATGGCGCGAGTGGCGTCACGTTGTTGATCGCGGCGTTTGAGGGTTTCACGCTTGTCATAGTTCTTTTTGCCCTTACCAACAGCGATGACCAGCTTGATATAACGCCCAGCGGTTAGTAGTTTGGTCGGTACAATCGTCATGCCCTCTTTTTTGCGGATTTGCAGCATATCAATCTGTTTGCGGTGCGCCAATAGCTTGCGTGGCTCGGTATCGATGGTGCGAGCGCCCGGTAGGCCCTTTTGGTTCAATTTCAAGCTAAAACTGGCGTTATTTAGCCACAATTCGTCATTTCGGACAGTCACAAATGACCCCTTTAACTGGATGTGGCCATCCCTAGCGGCGCGAACTTCGGGACCGGTCAGACTCAGTCCGACGATGATTTCGTCACCCAATTCGTAATCAAACCGTGCGCGACGGTTAACGATTGCTCCAGGTTTGGTAACGGGTTTCTTTTTGGCCATATTCCCTCCAGTATAGCACATTCACCCCTGATATAAATTGACATATATACGTAAAAGCAGTATAATTACACCACTACGCCTACAAAGAAGATGTGGCGTCCTTTTACTCCGTCGGAAGGAACATCGTGAGATTTCACCCTCTGCAGTACCTCTGCTTCGCCGTGTATACGGTGATGGCAGGCGGTTTGTTGTGGTGCCTGGTCAACGTCGTTGAAAGCGGCAACTGGCTCGGTACCTACGCGCTGGCATTCACCGTCACCATCGTTCTGAACTGCCTCATCGGCTTCGTTGTCGACGGCAAGAGCCCACTGG
>JAQGGV010000033.1 GCA_028289185.1 Candidatus Saccharimonadota bacterium | reverse complement strand
CGTGCTCGCCGACGAATTTCACCAATCGCCCATCTTCAAGAACCACTTCGTCGGGCAACTGCGCGGCGGCATCCAAATTAAATCGTTTAATGAGCGGCACACCGTGTTCGTAGCTGAGCGTAAATTGCTCGCCATACTGCTCGGTCGTGTTTGGAGAATTCTGATAAATTTCCGCTAAGGCTTCATCCGAAATATACGATTGTAAACGAATGTCATTCTCGTACATATGGTTACGCAAGATTTGGTCCGCATGAGTTTCATCTAATCCGCTTTCTGCAACGGCCTGAGTCAGCATTTTTTTGATATCATCATGGATTGAATGCGGTGCGTTTGGCGAAAGTTTGCTCAGCGTTTTTATTGTCGCTTCAATGCCAAATAGTTCCCTCAGGGCGCTGCCCGGATTGTTCATAATATGCCCCACCAGATAGTTGACAGTCTCATCATCTACTTCCGCCTCAACTTCGCGCGTGATACCCAGTTCGGTATCATGATAGAACTGCTCTTGCCTGACAACAAGTTGACCGCCGCGCATTGAATGACTCTTTGGCCTCCATACACAAATCTGCGATGCGATTTCACCAAGTATCGCCGGAGTGTTCACTCTCGTGACTTTTTCAATAATATGCTTGTCCACTACCTCGCCACGATGTTCGTAGGAATAACGATAGGGGTAGCCAACGACCATTGTCGGATTGCGATCAACCACGCTGCGATTACTGATAGAACGTGGCGTCGGGTATTCCCCTCCAACTCGTGTATACTCGCCATCTCCGCTGTACTTGTATATATAGTCGATCATTCCCGAATAGATACAACGCTTGATATTATCGATTTCTTTGTTTGTAGGCGCAGCCAATTCGTCGTAATTTATGCCATTATTTTTTGTCACTTTACGGTACAATCGTTGGGCATTATCAATGTTCTGCGGATCCAGATTGTATGAAGCTTGCTCTTTTCGGCTCATTTTTTGCGATGCGATAAAGAGCTCTAGTTGGGCCAACATGTCCGATTCGTTTTGACCGACTAAGTCCTTCCACTTTTTGCCAACGCCTTGTGCAAAGTACTGCAAACCGCCCGCTTCAATGGACGACGTAATTGCAATCACCTGCGCACGCGTTTTTGCCGAGTACTGTTCCGATTCGATGACCATGCGCGCCAACACGGGGCTCATCGGTAATACTTCCATCCGTCGACCAATTGGTGTTATGGCTCCGTTTTGGTCAAGCGCACCAATTGTCATCAATGACTGCTTGCCATGTCGAATAACTGACAGATCGACTGGATGAGGAAATGATAATTCTTCCATATCTTCGCCCAGACTGGCAATATACAGTGCCACGCGATCAACTTCTATCCGCTGGATTTCAGGTACCGAATAGGCTGGACGGATGGGATTATCAATCGCGACGAATTCATCATCCGCTGTGGCTCTCGTGACAATATACCTTCCTGGCTTCATCCTGCCAGCCCGGCCACGACGTTGTCGCATATCACTCTGTGATGCCAAAACCCCGTCTAGGCTCTGCGAAAATTCCTCGTCAATATGCGGTTCTCGTTTCTGGCCAGAATCAATAACTGTATCAACATCAATCGTGATACTTGTCTGCGCAACGTCGGTCGATACAGTAATACTTCCACCGGGATGCTGTGCAATCGCTGCATTACGTGCACCAAGTGGCAGCTTTGCATGTAGTGGTAAAATAACTGGCGCAACATTTCCCGACTCGCGAAACAGCTGAGCAATTTCATCAATTGCGTCCTTTATTTCCTGCTTTCCCTTGACGAAACACAATACCCTTCTCCCCTCCAATCCCTCAATGAATGCTTGCTCGGCCATTGTCGATTCAGGTTCTACTCTATCTTCAATCTCGTGTATTGCAACGGGTATATTTATCGACGGCAACGGCTCAGGTAGGGTATCGGCAAAGAAGTCATCCAGGACTTTTCGGTCATGCGTCGCACTCATCAATACAACACGAAGGTAGGGGTTGTTAGGAAGTTCGCGCTTTATCAGTGCAAGCGCAACCTCTGTCTGAACTTTCCATTCATGAATTTCATCCAGAATGATAACCCGCTGGTCTTTCCTTCGCAACATATCAGGCAATTGCCGTTCCAGCACACCGTCAGTCACCACACTAATGCGTGTGTTCGGTGTCAGGGTGTTTTTGTCTGCAGTCAGACAGCCCACGAAGCCATACGAATCATAGGGATTTTTTTCCTTGATATGATAGTCGATTCGATCAGCAACCATATCGGCAGCAATCCGTCGTGGTTCACTCATAATTGATCCTCGACCCATATTTGCCACAATCAGTGGAAGCTGAGTACTTTTACCGCAGCCCGTGTCACCATCGATAACCGTTACTTGATTATTCTCGATGGATTCTACAATAGCTTCTATATGCTCCGAGATTGGCAGGTTTAGATCGCCATATGGTTCATATTCTTCGGGCTGCAATGTTTCCTTTGTCAGCGTGCGAGCTGCAAGTCTGCGCTGACGTCTATTTATTTGGACGACACCTTCAGGAAGGGGCCGAACGCCTCTTTCGGATGCGTAATAAGGTAGCGTACTTGTATATCCCCCGATTGGAGATTTATCATAATTCTTCGAACCAAAATTTCGATGCATTATTTCCCTTAAACCACCCGAACTGTATTACCCTCATCATATCACGCTCATGCATAAACCTCATTGTGAAATTTACCGAAAGAAAAACACCGCCGTAATAGCGGTGTTTTTCGAAAAATAGTTGGATAACTATTCGCCGTGTTCTTCTTTGGCTTTTTTGCCACCAGCATTCTCGGCCTGATCAGCACCACCCTGTGGTGTATCCTCGCCATTCTCTGCTGCGACGTTCTCGGCACTCGCGTCCTCGGCGTCACCACCGGCTGCATCGTTGGCAGCCTGCAATGCACTTGGTTCGTAGACGTTTGCGACAACCAAATCTGTGTCCTGCTCGATGTCGTTAAACTCGACACCCTCAGGTAGCTTGATATCAGACAAGGTGAGTTTATCGTCAGTCGTTGCCAGGTCCTTGATTGATAGTTCAAGTGATTCTGGAAGCGAGGCTGGTTTTGCCTTGATGATGACATGCTCGATTGCTTGTAGTACCACCAGGCCAGCTTTCTCGGCTGCGCTCTCGCCAATACCTATCAGATGGATCGGGACTTCGGTTGTAATGACATCGTCCATTTTAATCGCGTGGAATGCCACGTGACGAAGTTGGTGTTTGACTGGATCATAGTCAAGTGTTTTGATGATGGCGAGTCTTTTTTTGCCATCAATTGTCAGTGTCACTGGCGAGTGTTTGCCAGCGCTACGACTCACTTTTGTCGTTTCGACAATGCCCGACTGCGTATTGATCGGTTCGCTATCTGCACCGTAAACAACGCTCGGAACAAGGCCTTCATGGCGTAATTTGGCAACTTGCTTGCCAGTAGCCACTCTTTCATCTAATTTCAGCGTAAAGTCGCTCACGTTTTTCTCCTGTATTTATAACTGTACCCATTATACACTACCGCCCCTGTTCGTGCTAAACTGGTAAGGATGATTCCAGGATTTGATGTCACTCACTTTATCCAATGGGCCGGTATAATCGGCGTCTTTGCGGTTATTTTTGCCGAAACAGGGCTATTGATTGGGTTCTTTTTGCCCGGTGACACACTACTATTTACCGCAGGATTTCTGGCACAGGCAAAAGTCTTACCAATCGAAATCCAGTGGCTAGCGCTCGGTGTCTTTGTCGCTGCTGTTGCTGGTGATAGTGTCGGGTATTTGTTCGGCAGCAAAGTTGGACGCAAATTGTACGACCGTGAAAATTCGCGTTTTTTCAAAAAAACCCACTTAGAAACAGCCGAAAAGTTCTACCAAAAGTATGGCAATTCAACGATCCTAATAGCACGTTTTTGGCCAACAGTCCGGACCTTTGCCCCGATCGTTGCCGGTGCAAGCAAAATGAAATACAGCAACTTTATTTTCTTCAACGTCCTGGGCGCGCTCATCTGGGCCGTCGGTGAAAGCTGTCTAGGTTACTTCCTAGGTGGTTATTTACAGAGTAAGGGTTTTAAAATTGAACAGGTGTTACCGCTCTGCCTGCTTGTTATTATTCTCGTTACCTGGAGCCCGGCAATTATTCATCTGATCCGAAATCCTAAACAACGAAAAGCTCTCTGGGCCGCAACCAAACGCGAAATTAAATCGCTCTACGGAATCGAAGATAAAACTAAATAATCTTCTGAGTACGAAGTAGCGCGATGATTCGTCGGCTCATACTAAACAGACGACCGACCATAATTCCACCAAGCAGGCTGTATGTCACAGCGATAAGTTCAATACCATCAAAGAATTTAGCGGCTTCGGAATTTGTCAGGGCACGAATCAAAAC
>JAQGGV010000050.1 GCA_028289185.1 Candidatus Saccharimonadota bacterium | reverse complement strand
TGCACAAAATTGATATTGCTGAACTCGAAGCAGCCTACGCAGGCGAATAGTGAAGCTGAGCCAGGCGGAAATAAAACTATCTGAACTTGATGCGGATATGGCCAAGCTCATCGCAGCCAATGGTCATGTCGAGCGTGACCCGCGTGAGGGATTTTTCCCATCGCTCGCCCGCTCGATCGTTGGGCAACAGATTTCGGTCAAGGCCGCCGCCAAAATCCTGGAGCGATTTGAAGCAATCACCGAAATGGATCCAGGTCGCACTGCTGCCCTGACGGAGGCTGATGCGAAGACAATTGGTTTGTCTGGGCAAAAATATAAGTACCTTCGCGATCTGGCAGACCACTTTGTGCGCGATAGCATGGTGTTTGACCATCTGGACACGCTATCCGACGACGAGGTCGTTATGGAACTGACCAAAGTCAAAGGAATTGGCATCTGGACGGCGCAAATGTTCCTGATGTTTACGCTGGTGCGTCCCGATGTCTTTGCGCCTGGCGATCGCGGTTTGCAACTGGCAATCCAGAGACTCTATAGCTTGCCCGAAGTGCCCGCGCCGGTGGAGCTAGAGCAAATCGCAGCCAAATGGTCGCCTTATCGCACGCTTGCAAGCTATCACCTATGGCACTCGCTCGACAACGAACCGGTGTGATACGCTGAACGTATGGAATTTATCCGTAAATTGGGCATTGTTGAATCGATTTGTGCACTGAACTTTTTGTCGTTTTTGGCAATTTGGTGGCTGGACGGTGGTTTGTACAATTCGCGCCATGGATTGATATTTGATATTGACATTACGACGTTCATTTTTTGGCTGGTCACGGCCATCCCGGCGCTTATCGCATCTGTTTATGGTCTGCTGCATATGTCCCACTTGGACCGTGACGATCGACAGAAACGCTTGATGATTTGCTCGATTTGTATTGTCACCAACGTCGTTCTGATTGCGGCTATGACAGTACCGAACTCGATATATAGCTTCCAAATCATCAATCATTATTTCTATCAGTCGCATTAGGAATACGGCCTATGATGCAAATCGACAAGGAAAAGGAGCGTTTGCAGGTGCTGACAATCATTGTCGTGGCATTTGTCTTTATGGTCACGGTCGCCATCATTGCGTTTGTCATCCATCAAACCGAGCCCAGCGTGCATGACAACCCGAGTGTTACACCAATTGCTCTAGCGCCCCCCAAGTTGCCGTCTGGTTGGGAGACCTATGTCAGCAAGGCGCAGGCATTTAGTATTGGTCATTTGTCGGACTTCACACCACAGGAGTCAGCAATTAACGTGAATGTTGTCGAGAAGGCCGCCAGTCGTGATGGCTTTGAGGTTAAATTCGAGAGACCGGGAACAGATATGTATGCCAACGAGCTCGCCCCCCTGCTGGTAAAAGTCACCAACCAAACGCTTGACCAAGCCGTTGCAGGTCGCAAAGCGTTAGTTACCGAGAGTGGCCCAAATTTTGCGATAATCGGACAGATTATACTACAAAAATCACTCACTATTGCCGGACATGCTGCTGTGCGCATAGACGAAAAGGACGTTGACCAGACTATCGATCAGGACAAATTACCCATCGCGTACACGACCTATATATTTGTCGAGGGAAATAAGCAAATTTATACGCTGCAGACGACCTCGCAAAAACAGAATGCGCTTGATGAGTCCATGGCACAGACTATGTTGCAATCGTTTGTGATCAACAAAAAGTCTAGCTAACCGAATACGTCAGCAGCACGTTGCCGTCGTCAAAGGTACGTGTGTTTTTCAGAGTGAAATCGTAATTTGTTTCGATACCTTCAAACAATGGCGTACCGGCCGTTATGGTGACCGGGTTGATCATGATGCGCAGCTCGTCAATAAGCCCGTTTCGAAGGAGGCTAACACACAGATTGCTACTGCCTAGGACGGCGATGTCCTTGCCGCTGGCGTTCTTGAGTGAGGTCATTTTCTCCTCTACATTGTCACTGGTTTCGACATTCTGCCAGTCCTCGGTCAGTGGAGTGTGAGTAAAAGCGACTTTGTGGGATTCATTCATGATTTTAGCAATCGACAAGTTGTCCTGTATGCCATCTTCGCCGGGCCAGTACGCTGCCATCAGATCATAGGTTCGCCGCCCAAATACCAAGGTGTCTGTATTGGCCAAATTCTCGGCTGCAAATTGTTGGAATGTTTCGCTCCTGGCATTGTGCCAACTGATATCGTGGTTTTCGCCCTCAAAATAACCGTTCGCCGTCACCATCATAAATAGGAATACTTTTCTCATGTATCTATTATACCAATGCCAGTTACATCCTTTATACTAGATATATGAATAATGTTGGAAAAATCGAAGGAACACTACTACCAAACTGGACGCCGATTGAAAAAGTCGACGAGCTCCAAATAATTGACACTGTCGAGGGAACTGGCGATGTCGTACCAGAGGGCGCGACTATCACTGCTCACTACACCGGTGCGCTATGCAAAAACGGTACCATTTTTCAGTCAAGCTATGACTTTGGCGAAGCAGCTACCTTCCCATTGTCCGGCGTCATCGCTGGCTGGACCAAGGGTGTACCTGGTATGAAAGTCGGCGGTACTCGCCGCCTAGTCATCCCATCCGAAATGGCCTATGGCTCTGCTCGCGCAGCATCAAACATCCCGCCAAACAGCGACCTAGTGTTTGATATTGATTTAGTCTCTATCAACTAATGATTCAGATTCTGCTGCATTCGTCCAAAACGATGCGTGTTCCCGAGGTGCCGACTGCGCCCCTCGGTGGCCCGAAATTGATTGATCAGGCGACTAAACTAGCTGCAGAGTTTCGTAAACTGGCGCCTGTCCAGCTGGCAAAAATCATGCAAATCTCATCCGTTAAGGCCGCTGGTGTACAAAAAATGTATGCGGGCTGGTCCGACGATGCAGCGCTGCAAACACCGGCTATTGATGCATTCATCGGCGATATCTATAGCGGGCTGCAGGTACAGACATGGTCGGATGGCGATCGTGACTATGCGCAACGACATTTGTTAATCCTATCTGGGTTGTATGGCGCCCTGCGGGCCTGCGACGGGATCATGCCCTACCGCTTGGAAATGGGCTACAAACTGCCTGACGGTGGCTCGCTCTATGATTTCTGGGGCGATGCAATTGCTGGCGTGTTACCTGCTGACACGACACAAGTTATCAACTTGTCGTCCGTCGAATACACGCGTGCTGTACTGCCCTACACCGATGTGCCTGTTGTCACGCCCAAGTTCCTGACCGTCAGCCCCAAAACCGGCGAGGCTATCTTTGTAACCGTCCATGCCAAGATTGCTCGTGGCGCCTTTGCCCGTTGGTTGATTCAAAACAAGATCGAAAATGTGGCTGAACTAAAAAACTTTGCAGAACTTAATTATTCATACGACGCCAGTGCCAGCACGCCCGAACAACCGGTTTTTGTGTGCCAAGATTTTGGCGGTATTGGCCTCAGTGTTCGCCTAATCTAACTATTCTTTGCCGATTTTCAGCACGTCGCCGGCGATTTTGTCACGGAAGTAATTATCGTGACTGACATAGATGATGGCGCCAGAGTATTTGCCCAGGGCTGTTTCCATTTCCTCGATACTTGGTAGGTCCAAGTGGTTTGTCGGCTCATCCAGGATTAGCAGTTGCGGATCGTTTGCCAGCATGGCAATCAGTTGGAATCTCGCCTTTTGCCCACCGCTCAAGCGCTGCACGGGTGTTTTGCCGTCGCCTTCGTTGAATAGATAATCACTCATTAATCCCCGGATTTTACCGGTGCTGATTTCGAGGCCGCGGTCCATGTACATCTTCTCGATTGCACCCTCGAGCGGCAGTTCAAAATACGTTGGCGACACTTCTTGTTCATACACACCGATGCGGACGTGTTTATCAATGGTCAGTTCGCCGGCGTATTTGGTGACACTATCGTCACCTAGGATATGTTTGATCAGAGTCGTTTTACCAGCGCCGTTGCGGCCACGGAATTCAATCGCTTCGCCCTCGCGCAGGTCGATATTGATACCATCGAACAGTGGCGTGTCATAGCCAAGCGATAGATCGCGTGTTGATATCAGTACGTGCTTGCTGCGGGAATCATCGTTTTTCAGATTGATGCGGACGTTTTTGGCCTTGAATTTATCGTACTGGGCGGCGGTTTTGTAGTTCAAGTCAGCGGCAGAATCTTTGTCGATCCAGAATGTTGGTTTTTCCTTGGTTTGCAACTCGGCCAGTTCCTTGCGCGATGTTTCCTCTAGGCGTTTGAAACGCTGAATGGTGCTAGGATTGCGGGACTTTTCCTTGAAGCGTTGGTACTCGATGACCTTTGCCTTTAGGTTTACAATTCGCCGTTCAATCATTTCAAATTCGTTCATTTGGCTGCCCGTACTAACGGCGTTTTGCTTCAGATATGAATCGTAGTTGCCCTTGAAACTCTGCGAGCCACCATCTTTCATTTCGACGATGCGATCAACTTCACGCAGGACGTCGCGGTCGTGTGTAATGACCAGCATGCCTTCCTGGGCGGTTTTCATCCAGTCGACAAATTGCTGTTTGGCGATATAGTCCATGTGGTTGGTTGGCTCATCGACTAGCGCCAGGTCGGCGTCGGAGTGCATGATTTTGACCACTTCGACTAGTCGTTTCTGGCCACCGGACAGTGTGCTAAATTCGCGGTGTGCAACGGCTGGCAGCTGGAAGTTGTCCAGTTCCTGTTCGATCTGGTCCTCGATCTGGTAGAATCCCTTGTTGTTGAAGCGTTCCATAGCGTCGCTGTACTCGTCAATCATTTTCATATCGTCACCCATTTTTTCTGGGTAAGTTTCCAATATGTGACTCAGCTGGCTGTATTCGGGCAGGCCCTGCAACACGTATTGCAATACGGTCAGCCCGGCTACATCGTGGTATTCCTGCTGCGTTGCCACGACGACCGAGCCGGATTTATAGATAATGTCCCCTGTAAAGTCTTTGTCGGTGCCGGCTAGTATGCCAAACAATGTCGACTTGCCTACGCCGTTGCGGCCGATAACGCCGATTTTTTCGCCGTCATTAATAGTAAACCGCACATTTTGCATGAGGCTTTTGGCTCCGAATGATTTTTCGGTAATGGATATGTCGGCAATCACAGCTATCTATAGTAACACCTTAGCAACAGATGGTCTAAGGTGTGTGCGTAAATATCAAAAATATTCTATAATGTTGCTATGGGTGGGGCGACAAGTTGTCGTCCCGTTTGTTCCCGTGGACAGAGAGGAAGTTATGCCTTTCCACGAAAAGCACAAGATTGTCCTAGACCGCACCGAGGAGGATGGCACAAAGCTGTTCCATGAATTGCTGGTCTCGGTCGAAGTGGGAATCGTCAGACAGGCCGAGAAAGGCGACGCGATGTCGCAAGAGGATGTCATCATGGCGTTTGAGCGGCGTCTCTCGCGTGAGCGCCCAACACTGCCTGTGCCTCAGGACCTTGTCTGGTCCGACTTTCAACACCCTATCGAACTTGCGACCTAGGTCGCTCGTGCGCGCCACGCGTGGAACAAGCGAAAGACCGCGTCCCCTTCGGGGGATGCGGTCTTGTTCATTAGAAATCTTCGTCGTGGTTGTCGTGGTCCCGTTTGCCCCAGCGCCATTTCGGGTGTGGACCCTTGGCGATTGCAATACATATCAGACATAGTACGGCGAATGTGAAACCGGCCAGGAAGATACCCTCGTCCCTGCCTGTCCTATCTGGTGTCGTGCCATAGGCTATTGTCGCAACGGTGACGACCACCAAAAAGATTACCAAAACCAGCCAACCCTCGTATGTTACCGGTGTCCAACCGTATCCATATCGTCGTCGTTTGAACCAGTATTTTGTGGGTTTGCTCATGCTCTGATTATACGCCTGTGTATAGTGGTCACGCTTGGTAATCACAACAGAGGTGGTTATACTGTAAGGGTGCCTAAATCACCCGCTAAATCCCCTATAAAACCAGCTCCTATAGCTGATCCAGTCGTCAAAAAACGACGCAAATTCAGCGCGCCTGTCATTATTTTTGCGATTGGCATTGGTTTGATTGCCATCGGTGGCATTTACTTTTTGGTTACGACAATCTTTTTCCCGCCGCCAATCATCGCGCAGACCGTCACCGGCCAGCAGATTTTGATCCCGGCTGGCTGGGAAATGTATACCAACAAAACGCTTGGTTTTAGTATCGCCCACCCGTCATACTACAAGTCCAAGGAGGCTGTCGCTACCCTGCCAACGGCCGCGCAGTCACTCGCTAGCCGTGCAGTATCCAGCGTCGACTTTGAACGCAACCGCACCAAGAGCTCCGCTGAATTTGCCCCACTTGGCGTCAATGTCACCAACCAAACACTCGACCAGGCGGTCACCTATGCTAAATCCAACATCAGTGGCTATACCAGCAAGAAATACAAAATCAACATCACCCTGGACCAGTCGCTGATGGTCGATGGATACAAAGCCGTGCGCATCGACGTGCACATGGTCGACTACGCCGACAAGGGCCAGCTAAAGGAACCTGACAGCGACTTTACGAACGTCTATGTTAGCGCCAACGGCCTGGTCTATAACATTGCCACCCAACTGACGGCCGCCAAGGCATTCGACGCACCCGACGCCCAGACAATGTATAAATCGTTCACGATCGCCAACAAGAAATAATTTCTTTACAGAGGTGGACATGTCCGCCCCTGT
>JAQGGV010000045.1 GCA_028289185.1 Candidatus Saccharimonadota bacterium | reverse complement strand
TTCACCATGAAAACCAATTGTTGGAAATTCCGCTCGTAATTTTTCTTTTAGCGTCTGCTCCACCCTTAGGTCAAGCTCGGTTACCAGCGACGCATCCTTTTTGTTAACATAGTCAACATTTCCAAACGACGAGGTTAGTTCGTCGCGAAAACCCAGGAATGTATCGATCACTAGTTGCTGTGAACTATTGATGTCCTCCTGGGATAGACTCATCCTACTTACTGTTCCAGCGCTCAATAGATTCGTGAATAACAGCCTTAGCCTCAGTCACATCACCCCAACCTTTGACAATGGTCGTACCTGGTTTTTTGAGGTCTTTGTAGTGATTGAAGTGGTGTTCGATTTGTTTGACCAATTGCGGAATATCCTCAAGGCTCTGAATGCGATTACCGGAATTACGATCGTCGGCCGGAACAACGACAATCTTGTCATCCACTTCGCCGTCATCTTCGAATTTCATCACACCGATAATTTTCGCCTCTAGAAAAATACCTGTTGGCAGTGGTGCGTCCGTCACGATCAATGCGTCCAGCTCGTCACCATCCTCATCCAATGTTTGTGGGATAAATCCATAGTTGGTAGGTTTTGCAAAAATCGCAGGATCGACTCGGTCCAGTTGCATAACCGCTAAGTCACGATTCCACTCAATTTTGTGACTACTGCCCTGTGGAATCTCGATAACAACGTTAATAATGCCGTCATCAACGTTGCCCGGAGTTAAAATCTGATTAAAATCTGCCATAGCTTCTCCTCTATTACTGTCAGTTTTTCGCTTCTATCTAGTATACTATACGCATGTTAGTAATTGGCCACCGCGGAGCTTCGGGACTTGCACCAGAAAACACCCTGGAAGCACTCCGAGCTGGGCTTGAATCTGGGGCCGATATGTTGGAGTTTGACGTGCGGCTCACCTCCGATAGCATACCTATACTTGCACACAACCCTCAACTCTATAGCCATACGATTCGTCGTACATCGTTTGCCGATTTACAGGCGGCCGGTCACATAACCACGCTGGAATCTGTTCTGGATGAGTTTTTTGGTAAAATCCTCTTAAACTTAGAATATAAACCGGTTGGCGATATCAATGTCGTACTCGACATGGTCAAAAAACGCTTTATCAAAACCGATCAGGACTGGGAAGACATTTTATTCTCGTCATTTCACGTTCGGACACTATTCCAACTTCGTCATTTGGACGCGAAAGCCAACTTGGCGCTACTCCACAGCGTTAACCCATTCGCCTTCGTCACCTACCAGCGGCGTTTACGACTTTCAGCCGTTGGCTGGCACCGCCTACACGTCAATAATTTGGCAATTGCAATTGCCAAAAAGGCTGATATTTTTACCTATGTTTACACAGTTAATCGACCGCAGGCAGCGATTATCCTTGAGCAAAAAGGCATAGATGCTGTCGTGACAGACTACCCTGACCGTATAGCTAAAGAGTTCTAAGCAGCGACAACTTCGGTAGTCATTGGCGCGGATTCAATATGGTGCAGATCGTCGATATATTCACGAATTGAGAGTGCGGCCGTGGCACCTTCGCCGACTGCGCTGGCAATTTGCATGGTGGCACCGCTACGGACATCACCGCTGGCAAAGACGCCAGGTAGGTTGGTTTCGAGATGATTATTGGTCTTGATGAGTTTTTGCTCGTCGAGCTCGATACCTGATCCCTCGAGGAACTGAGTGTTCGGTTTCAAACCTACAAAGATGAAGGCGCCGTCGGTATCATAGCGCTGCTCCTCGTCACCTTTTTTGGCAGTCACATGAGTTACTTTGCCATCCTCGGCAATAATTGCCGTTGGGACAACACCAAGGTGAACAGTGATCTTGCCCTCATCGACGAATCTTTGTAGATCCTGCCGCAAAACTTCACTGGCTTTGACTGTACTGCGAACCAATAAATCAATGTGGGTCGTATATCGCGTCAAAAAGATTGCTTCCTGCACAGCGGAGTTACCACCACCAACGACAACGAGGCGCTTGTCGCGATAGAATGCACCATCACACGTCGCGCAGTAGTGGACACCACGGCCATAAAGTTCAGCTTCGCCAGGAATACCAAGCTTGTTGTAGTCGCTACCGGTCGCAATGAGGACAGTCTTTGCAGTGACGGGCTCGCCGTCCATGAGGACAGTCTTGGTACCGTCGGCGTTCACCCTCAGCTCGCTTGCTTCACCAAATTCAATCTTGGCGCCAAAGCGTTCGGCTTGTTTTTGGAGCATGTCGGCCAGCTTGAGTCCCTCGACACCATCCGGAAAGCCAGGGTAATTGTCGACCATGTCGGTAATCGCCGCCAGGCCTCCGATGACACCCTTTTCGTACAGCGTCGTATCAATGTCTTCGCGCGTCGTGTAGACAGCGGCCGCAAGTGCACTTGGACCGGCTCCGATCATGATTGTATCTTTGATTTCTGTCATGATTTTCTCTTTCTGCCTACTATTGTCTCTTATTATTTACTATATAAAGTATAGCACATTATTGGGTAACTGTCGCTGCCCCACTGAAGTTCGGAACAGGAATTGTCTGTGGGGTTGGGATCGCCAGCACGATGAATTTGATTGGAGTGTGTGGCGGAATCAAATCACCACTGCCCTGGAAGCCAT
>JAQGGV010000029.1 GCA_028289185.1 Candidatus Saccharimonadota bacterium | reverse complement strand
TTGCCATGGTCGACGTGGGCGATGATTGCTACGTTGCGGATAAATTTTGGGTCTTTCATAAAAATATGCCCTCGTTTAGGGCTTCCTCTTGTATACATTTTAACAGATATGGAAAGAATTAGCAATGTCGTGTATAATCGGACACTGAATGCGCGCGTGCTGAAATTGGTAGACAGGCCAGCTTGAGGGGCTGGTGTCCTTCGGGACGTGGAGGTTCAAGTCCTCTCGCGCGCACCATCAAAACAGACCAGTTTTATATGCTGGTCTTTTTTGATGGTTGACTACGGAGTCCTGTAAATTGTTCCCTCATTCGCCGTCCAGTTCAAAACATTCGCATAATGATCATCGCCCGTCACAATCTTTTCATCAGGCCGTATGGCTTCAGTTGAATTACTGTGCACGTAAATATAGTTCGACTGGTACAGACCGATCGCTGGTACATCCGCCAGCCACTGCTTGGCAAAGGCAATGTATTTGACCGAACGTAGCGCTGGGTCGGACTTGGTGCGAGCACTCGTCAGCGCATCATCGCTCGCTTGACTGTTATACCCCGAGAAATTCAGCAGACCCCGTGAGTCCCAATATGCAAAGACATCTGGATCGCCACCAATGACAAGCTCGTCGAGCAGCACGTCATAGTTTCGCTGCTGCAATACATCGGTCGTAAAGTTTTGTGTTGGATCGCTGGTATCAAAGATTTGCGTCGTCACCTGCACGCCAAGCTTCTGCCACTGAGTGACAAGTATCTGCAGGGCCGTTTCGTAGTCATTGTTTTTGCGCGTCACAACACGCAGCTGCAATTTATCCGTACCCTTACTGCGGACGCCGTTATGCATCAGCCAACCGTCAGCATCGAGCGCCTGTGCCGCAGCGTTTTGGTCAAACTTTGGCGGCGTAATCGCATTTGATCCTGCAACTTGATATGGGATGAATGGCAACGCGAGTGGCTGCGGATTGCCGTAAATCTGCTTGCGTATGGCGCTGGTGTTAGTGCCTACCTGCAGTGCCTTACGAACGATCGGGTCCTTGAGCGCCGTGTTGGACAGGTTGAAAATCGCATAAATACCGTTGTTGGTTGGACGAATAACCGTTTCGTATTTGTTGTTATTGAGCGTTGATGCCACATCGCTGGCAACATCACTAGCACCGGTTACCTCACCGGTCTTCAATGCCATACCAATACTTTCGTCGTCAGCATAGGCATGAATTTGCAAATGATCAAGCCGTGGACGACCTCTATAATAATCATCGTTAGCGTCCATGTGCACGATTTTGCTACCAACAGTTTGGCTGATCGTCTGCAATAGACGCAGTTTGAACGGACCACTGCCGATTGGCGAAGTGCTAAACGACGCCTCGCGGAGCGCTGCAGGATCAATTGATTTCAACACGTGCTGAGGCAAAATCGAAAATGTGAGGGCTTGTGGAAATGCCGCATAGGCCGCAGGGAGCGTGAATTTCACTTCGTAATTATTCACTTGCTGCACATTCACACCTTGCCAACTCGTGCCCTGTGATGAGTGAACAGCCGCGTTTTTCATCAACCCAACGGTATATACAACATCGCTGGCGGTTAGTTGCTGGCCATCCTGCCACCTGGCGTCATGGCGCATGTTAACAGTGTAGACTTTGTCGCCATCGTCAATCATAGTCGAGGCGATGTCACCCCTTACGTGGCCAGTTGTGTCTGTTTCAAACAGCGACGAAAACAGCAAATGTGCAGCCGAAAGTTCGGCTGGAGTTGTTGCAAAGAGCGGGTCGAGTGTTTCGACGGGGCCCTTGATTGCTTCGGCATAAGTGCCGCCACTCACGGGGGCAGTTTGTAAATAACTTCGTTGAAACCACACCATTTGTAGCCCCACGATAGCAATAAGCGCGCCCACACCACTCATCCAGAGGATGATGTGCAAACGCACTTCGCGTACCTTGTCCCACCTACTAATCAAAAAACGGTGAGCGTGCCGAGTCGTGACACCTTCAACTCTCCGTGCATGCTTCTGAAGCGTTTTAGAACTTTTTTTCAGCCCTAAGCGCTTCCACACACGTTTACGATCCATAATCTGGCGCACCCCTACTAGGAAGGTAACAGTAGTCCAGTCAAGATTGATAGTATGAATATAACAGCCAACACGATTGTCGCTTCGAACAAGTTTTTGTCCAGGCCTCGGCGGGTCGTGTAAAGCTCACCCGAACTACCGAATCCAGCACCAAGGCTTGCGCCACGCTGCTGCAACAGGATACTTGCGGCCATCAAAATGCCCGATATAATCGTAATAATCTGTAAAACACCATCTATTGTCATATAGTCTCCTTGCGTCGTGTACCGATTTCTAGTACACCGCTTACTATATAGTTTATCAGACTGAGTATCATTCCGGTAAGAATTGAGTTAATAAACGTCATCTGTAGCCCAGGGGCGAGCTTAAGCGAAATATAGACCATGATGCCGTTAACGACTAGCATGAACAGCCCAAGTGTCAGTAGAATCGCAGGCAGCGACAGAATAACGACGACTGGTCGCAAAATTGTATTGATGACCGAAAAGATCAGACCAGCCACCAAAAATGCACTAATACTGGCACTCACTTGGGCGTCACTATAGCCTGTACCTAGCAGGCGAACAGCCACCCATAAACCAAATGAGTTAAGCAGCCAACGGAGCAGAAATATCACAAATTGACGTCGCATTATTACCGTTATTGTAGCATAAGTTTAAAGATCTGTCGGTAGTTTGCCACTCAAGTTTCGATGACCAGTTTCGGTAATCAAAATGTCATCCTCGATACGTACGCCAATACCTTCATTACCCAGGTGTATACCTGGCTCAACGGTCAGTATCATCCCCGGTTCAAACGTGTGCGGTCGACCAAGTGCATCGTGTACATCAACACCCAGACCATGACTGATCGAATATGGCATATGGCGTCGGTAGCCCGTTTCGTCACCAACTGATTCAATGATACCCAGCCCAATCATTTCTTGTTTGATGGTTGTATCAACAAATTTCTGATACTCCTCGAGTGAAAGTCCCGGCTTGAGTATACTAATAATCGCTGCTTGCGCTGACTGAACGGCCTTGTGGACTGCCTCCATACGCTTCGTCGGTTTACCATAGGCGTAGGTCCGTGTGATGTCTGCTGGATAACCACCTACTTTTGCACCAACATCAAGCATGATGAATGTGCCTTTTTTGAGTGGTGAATCGTTTGTAAAATAGTGTGCGACCGTCGCGTTGGCGCCACTAGCAATTATCGGCTCAAACCCGTGACCCTGTGCGCCGTCGTAGCGAAAAGAATGACCAAGGTCGGCCTCTATCTGGTATTCGTGCTTATAGCTGTTAATATTGCGTTTAATATCCGTCAGACTTTTGGCAGTCAAATCGATCGCCGACTGAATCATGGCGATTTCGATCGGCTGTTTGATAGCGCGAATTCGTGCAAGTTCTAGCCGAAAATCATCAACTTTTGCAAACGTACGCTCAAGCATCTGACGCATATCTGTTGGGGCTGGATTTAGCGTAAAACCAAAGCGCTCAGAATACGAAGGCACACCGACTGTATAGATAAGCTGGTGCGATTTGGCGGCTGTACGGAGCATCGACATTGCCTGGTCGCGAGTCAGGATTTCGGTTATACCGCTGCGCTTTTTGGCGGATTCAAGGTCCAAACTTTCGGTAAACAATCGGTGCATTTCATCGATATCCGGTTCAACCAACCACGATTTGCCACGTTTGGCATCAATAATCAGCCACCAATCTGGAAATTCGACACCCGTTAAATACCAAAAATTGCCTTCCTGGCGAAACTTCACCTCCTCGTCATTCGATAATTGCATGCCGGTATAGCCAGCCATGACCAACATCCCACCTTTTAATTTTTCGATGGCTTTTTCGCGGTTATGAGTAAAGAAGGAAGAATCGAGCGATTTCATATACCCAGCGTATCACAGATACGGGCCCAGTTTGGCAGCTTTATCGGCACCAATTGCATCAGCGATTTGCTCGGGCGTGGCAGTTTTGACGGCGCGCAGACTACCAAATGTCCGAATGAGTTTGCGGCGCGTGGCCGGCCCGATACCGGGGATTTCCTCTAGGTCACTGGCGGTTTGTTTCTGGCGTTTGAGGACGGTGTGGTAACTGACAGCAAAACGATGCGATTCGTCGCGAATACGCTGGAACAATTTGACGATGTCGGTATGGACATTACTCAGCGATCCGCCACGCAAGTTTTTGGAATGCCCAGACGCATTTAGCTGGTCCGGGTGCAAATTAATGACGTAGTACTCGCCAGACAGTTCGACGTATTCGTTTGGTCCAGGGTTTTTGCGCAAACTTTCGATGACGGTCGTATCAATGTGCGATTTCGTCGGGTGAACAATAATTTCTTCTTCACGCTTGGCAATGCTAATGACGGGGACTCCCACATTCATTTCCTTCATCGCGCGTATGGCCGCGTCCAGCTGGCCTTTGCCGCCGTCAATCAGCACAAGATCAGGCATGCCCCATTCTTTGATGTTTTTGGGGCTGAAACGTCGCATCAATGTCTCGTTCATATTGCCCGTATCGTCGTTACGCTCGATTTTGGTTTTGAATTTCCTGTATTCGCTGCGATTACTGACGCCATTAGTAAAAACCACCATACTTGCCACGACATTGACGCCGCCCATGTGACTAATGTCGTAACCTTCAATACGTGCTGGGATCTTAGGCAAACTCAGTAGTGTCGTCAGGTCACCGAGTGCCCTGTCCTTGCTGATGTCTAGGAATTCGCGATCACCAAACATAATTTTGCGCTGCAGTTCACGCAGGTCGTTCAGGCGATTACGCAACCGCGCAGCGTTTTCAAAATCGTGGAGTTTCGCCGCTTGGTGCATTTCTTTTTCGATTTCCTTGGCTAGCGTTTTGCGACCACCCTCGAAATAACGCACCAGTTTTCTGAGCGTTGCTTTGTACTCTTGGCTAGATGTACCTGGCAATGGACTCAGACCAATGTGTGAGTCCAGACTGACGCGCTCGCCAAGTTTTGGTGCCTTGGTGTAATACGGAAAAACACGACGTAAATAACGCAGAGCCTTTTTGATGGCATAGCCGTTGTAGTACGGCCCGTAATAATCAGCGCCGTCATCAGCCGGATTGCGCGTAAAGCACACATACGGCCACTCGGATTTCATATCAATGCGCACATACATTTGTGATTTATCATCACGTAGCAAAATGTTGAAACGCGGCATGTAGCGCTTGACCATTTCCGATTCTAGAAACAGCGCGTCAATCTCTGATTCGGTTTCAGTCCAGTCGGTATCCTCAATTTCGGCAACCAGGGCGCGCGTCTTGATATCCATGTCACGTTGCGACTGAAAATACTGACGAACACGGTTTCGCAGCACCGCGGCTTTGCCAACATAAATAATCTCGCCACTCTTGCTTTTGTGGAAATACACGCCGGGGCTGGATGGCAAGGTTTTTAGCTTTGCCTCGAGGTTTTTGTTCATCTTCTTTATTATAGCCCCTCTTTGAAAGATGAGCTAAGAGATAGCCGCACCAAACACATGACCAATGCCATAGGTGATGGCAGCTGCAAAAACAACGATCAGGAGTTGCCTGAACGCTCCAAAGACAACACCCTTACCGCTCGATTTGGCAGAGTAGCCACCAACAAACAGCCCGCCAATTGCCGTCAGCGCCAGTGCAAGTCCGATACCAAGGCTACCCTGAAGTCCGAAAACCCACGGTGCAAGTGGCGCAAGTGATCCAGCAGTAAACAGCAGAAATGACGAGAATGCTGCCACCCAAGGTGATCCCAATTCATCTTCGTTGACGCCGATAATCTGCGACGAGTACATCGACACAAATTTGTCGTCGTCCTTTGCGACGTCCTTGGCTGCATGTGCTGCCGTCTTGGCATCAATGCCATGTTCCTCGAAACTCTGCGCCAAATGAGTTGCGAGTAGTTCCTTGTCGGACTTGATGATTGATTTCAGGTCATGCAGTACACCTTCGAATAATTCCACTTGGGCACGGATTGAAATCCACTCGCCTGCCGCCATCGAAATTGCGCCGGCGAGTAATCCTGCAAACCCGGCAATCAGAACTGTTTTAGCCTCGGCGCCAGTTGCCGCCACACCAATAACAATACACAGCGTGCTGACCAGGCCGTCATTAACACCCAGAACAGCCGCACGGGCTCCGCCACGCTGCACCTGCGCAGCGCGCCGAGCCAGTAGTTCGCTGGCGTGATTTACTTGTTCTTCCATAGCTATATATAGTATATCATTCTGACTTGGACAGACTCAGTAGTTTTTTGACAGTGTTCGACCCGCGAATCGTCACACTTTTGTAGATTGGCGTGCCGATGATCTTTGGGACAACGCTTTTGTTGTACTGAGTTTTGAGCAATGTCCAAAAAATCACTTGGCCATAGACAAAAAACTTGTCAACGGATGTTGCTTTCTTTTGGATTTCTGCGAGCACCTGCTCGGCCGTTGTCGGTGGGATGATAAATAATGCATCGGTCCGGTATTTTGCAGAATCTGCGTCTATCCAATCTATCGGAGCATTTGCAATTGCCGCCTTTAGGTCACGAACCGGTATCACCATGACGACCACAGGGAAACCAAATCTTTTTTCGATTGCTCGCTGACATTCATCTGCAAGCCACACAATATTTTGATCTTTGCTTGAAAACAAAACGTTGCCGCTATTGATGTATGTTGTTACCTCTTTCAAGCCAATTGATCCAAAACAATCGCGAAGATCACTCATAGAAACTTTATTATTGCCGCCAACATTAATGCCGCGAAGAAGTGCAATGTATCTTGTCATGCATTTATAATAAATCATCACGTATCCAAACGGTGCTACTATATAAGTATGAGCGAAATGCCGCTGACAATAAACAAACAGTACCGTGGAATTACCGACGAAAACTGCCTACTGTGGTGTCACGGGACAGAGGGAATCGAACATCAAAAGATTCGCAAGTTTCGCTATCCCCTCTGGAAATATGCCCAAGTCAGCTACCGCATCATTGGCTGTGTTTGTCGCAATTGCAGCATGCAATTCTATGGTAAGTACGCCGAAGGTGTGCCACTATCAATCCCTGTTCGTCGTATCGACAGCTATCACCCCTACGAAATTCCGGTACGCGTGAACGGCAAGCAAAAGGCCTTAAAAGGCCAAATTGTCAGAACTCTGGGCCAAACAACCCAGGAAATGCTCAACGATCGAACGCGAATGTTCATCGATTACGTGCAATAACCGCCCCATTACAGATATAATGAATCCATGCGACGTTTAACAAGTCATTCTCAACATTTCCTGCGCCAGCCAAGTCTGGTCAAGGAGCTTATTGGCCACAGTACCTTGCGGCGGTCCGACACGGTCATCGACATCGGCGCCGGCAGCGGTATCATCACATCTGTTCTGGCCGAGCGATGCAAGTACGTCATTTCTTATGAAGTCGATGAACGTATGATCGCCAAACTGCGCGAAAACACTGCCGAGTTTTCGAACGTCCGAATTGTGGCCAAGGATTTCATAGACTCACCACTGCCCGAAGGCCCCTACAAAGTATTTGCCAATATTCCATTTCATCTCAGTTCACCGATATTGCGCAAATTAACAGAAGCTGACAATCCACCCGATGCAATTTATCTGATTGTACAAAAGCAATTCGCACAAAAACTCGTCATTGACGGTGATCATTTCACGGGCCAACTCGGCGCGATGGTTGCGCCACTTTTTGCCGTGCGTGTCCGCAGAACACTACAACGGACTGATTATTTCCCGCATCCGGCCGTCGATACAATGTTGGTCGAATTGTTACGACGTGAGGAGCCCTTGATTACGCCTGCAAAAATGCCTATCTATCGTGAGTTTATCGCCGACTGTTTCTCAACACCCAAAATTTTTCAACGGCAACCGCTTGCCAAAGCCGGCATCACACCCGAGCAAAAACCTTCCCAAGTGACACTCGATCAGTGGGTAAAGCTTTTTTCAACTATTTGACTACTTTAGTTTCGTTGGCTTTTCAAGTGAAAATAATGCCGCGTCAATCCGAGAATAAACCGGCAAACATTTTTCGACGACATAGCGATAAATATCAGCTATATCTTGCCACGCAACACCGTCCGCTACGGCCTGTTGTAGTTCGTCGATTGTCATCCAGCGAAGGTCCTGGGATTCGCCCTCGGCAGGTAGTTGGCTCGGTACATTGCCTGCTACAAATGCGTAACAATAATCAGAATGGAAATGATCAGCGGTGACTTTGTGCGTGTTCGACAGGGCAGGCACCGGATGCACAATAGCCTCGGTAACAACCGGCACACCATCAAGTGGCTGCAGGATCTGTAAGTCTTGAATTGTATAGCCAGACTCTTCCGTCAGCTCGTGACCAAGTGTTTGCCACGGCGTCTCATCAATTTCAACATGACCACCTATCTGCATCAACTTGCCGAATTTGCGGTGCATATGCACCAAAACAAGCGGCGTATCGCCTACGTAACGAACAATGCAGGCACTAACCGTGATGTCGTGCTGACCCGGTTCGGTATGGATGTGTGGCACTAGTTTACGGCCTTGGCTTTATCAAGCTCTTCGCATTTTGCGGAGTGATACAGCAGTGCGGGGTTTTGTTTGCAGGTGTCGCAAATCAACACCAAGTCGTTACATTCGGCTCGGGCGCAGTTTTCGTAGTTACTCGTGGCCTGGTGACAGTGACTACACTCACCAATTGTTTTGGTATGGTCGCTAAAATCAACAGTCATACGATCGTCAAAGACACGCAGGCTACCTTCCCAT
>JAQGGV010000014.1 GCA_028289185.1 Candidatus Saccharimonadota bacterium | reverse complement strand
TTTCTAAATTATGCAGGTTACTACAGACGACGACAGGTATACTGCCAGTGTCAATGTAGGCCTGGAGTTCGTGTAGCAACGCCACACTAGACGCACCGCTCAGTGTTAGGCTCATAATGATTACATCAGGAATCGCCTCGTCAATCAGGTCCATAGCGCTGTAAGCATTCGATGCCCGCGTGACCGTAAAGTCCTGTGCCTCGAGCACACGCTGATAGTGGTCACCCAGCCATGGCTCGCTTTCGACAACAAGGATTTTGCGGCTCATAGCAAGCTTGTCTGGCCGCTCAAACGCAAGTCAACATAGAACGTTGCACCGTCACGGTGTCTGGTTACGCCGACAGCGCTGCCCATAGCCTCCGCTAGTCGCTGCGCGGCAATCAAACCAACGGTACTGATGTGCG
The DNA here is from genome assembly GCA_028289185.1 of Candidatus Saccharimonadota bacterium. Classification (GTDB taxonomy): domain Bacteria; phylum Patescibacteriota; class Saccharimonadia; order Saccharimonadales; family Saccharimonadaceae; genus UBA2112. Next base: position 11,185 of record JAQGGV010000014.1, on the reverse strand, counting down.
GCCGGCTGGCAAGCGGCGTCGGCACGTGTCGAGTGACTCGACTCTCTATCTGTTGCCAAACATCAATTGGTACTGCAGGACCATAATCACGCACACCGATGCGGACCGTGTCACCATGACCACTAATGTTCATACGTATCGGATGTGATTTTGACCCATAAAACAGCGCGTTATCGCTAAAACTGAGCAGAATCTGCTGAAGTAATCGCCTATTGCCGACCAAAAGCGGGATTCGTGATCGCTTTTGTACGGTCAGTGTCTGGCCATGCGCCGCAAACAGTGGCGATAGTTCGTGAACGACTTCCCGACAGATACTAATCGGGTTGATTGGTTCAAGTTCTAGCCGCTGCTGCCCGCTTGATGCCATCGACAGACTCGCTGCCATACGCAGGGCTCGTTCACTCGTCAGCGTCAACTGCTCGCCTAGTAGTTGTCGTTCGTCCTTGCCTAACGTGTCCGATGTCACTGTCAGGCCAAGTTGCCTCAGCAATACAAGTGGTGAACTGAGCTCATTTGCAGCCGCAATAATCAACGAGGAGTCATCAACAAAACTCCTACTCTCCTCTTTATATTCGCCGTGACTCGCAGTGCTCATATACTGCCTTTAGTGTATCACGCGGGGACGGGCTAATTATTGTAGTTGATGGTCTTTATAATGTCTTCGAAGTCGGTTTTCCAGGTGTCAGCATCGGATGCAACAGTGATAGTTTGCTGACGGCAACGATAAATAACCGCCGAGCCCTTGATGTAGTTGCTGAAGTTACCATCCAGGCGTGTCCCCTGTTGACCATTGGCGTTCGTGGTCGATGATTGCAGCTTGCCACCGGATACCAAGTTTTCGTACTGGTTGACAACATCATCGTAGTTTTTCTGCTCGATAAACACGCGCAAGGCATATTGGCTGTCCGCTGTAATAACAGGGATGATTCCTGGGTAGAAGTAGGCTTTGTAGTCACCACCATTAGTCAGCTGTTCCGATTCATAAACACTCCATGTCTTTGGGTATTTTAGCGATACACCACAGTAATCGTCAGGGGCTTTAAACAGGCTGTATGGCTGCTTCAATTGATCGGCATACTTCTGTTCGTCAGTATTACCCTGTGCTTCTTTGGCTTGTGCCTGAGCAATTTGAATCTTGCCGTCAACGTTATCCTGCGCGTCGTTATACGAAACAAATGCCCAGATAGCAAACGAGCCAAGGCCCAGAACCAAAACACTTAAACCGATGACCGCGACCATCAGCCCCGATATTGCACCGCTTTCATGTGAACGAAAACTCATGTTCGCTATTATACTTACGCTTGTTTACGCTGTAAAGGGTTCGGTTCGAAAAGGTACAGTGTATGGGCGTGTAACTTCTTGACTGGCTGCTTGTCGCGCAGTCCCGCTCCGTAGGTTATACACCATAAATCGCTGCCATGTTCATCAACGTGATTCTGTAATTTTTTCAGAAGTTTAGCCTCGTCCCGCGTCACCGAAAAGACATAGACGATTGTGGTATCGGCCGGAAAGTCGGTCAACCACATGTCCGCGAGAATTGTTGTTTGTTTCTTGTCTCCACGGGCGAGCAGCTGGCTAATCAATACCAAGATAGGATTCAGCTCGTAGCCAATCGCCCTTGCACCCTTTAGCGATGCCATGCGCAGAATCGTTCCGTCGCCTGATCCCAAATCAACCAGCACATCGTCGGCGTTCAGGCGGTACAGCTTGGTCAACGCCAATCTGGCATATTTGCGATGGCTGGGAACATATGGCGCCCCGCGGAACACGACAAAGCCAAACAAGAGGAAAATAGCAGCCGCAACCCAAAACCAGACCACTTAGGCCTCCGTATCAGTTTGGAATGATTTTTTGATTTCGATAATTTCGTTACTGACAGACTTTAAATCTTTTTCGATGTCGGTTGCCAGATCGGCGGCCTTTTTGAGCGTCGCCTTGGCTTCCTCTAGCTGGAAATCATCGCCCGAAAACCACGCAACTAGTTTATCTAGCTCCGATACCTTTTCCTGTATTGATTGTTTAGCGTTCGTCATATGTCTCTATCCTTGCCTTTATTATAGCCGTTGCTGTTTCGATGTCGATAAGGCTGCCTGGTTTTTGCACGCCGCGTATAATTGCATAGCCTCGCTCCAGTACTCGCGCTGGGTCGAGTTCTGCTAGTAGTGTCCGTGTTGCCCGCAGGTGCGTAATCTCACGTTCAAGTTTCTGCTCTACCCGCTCGGTTGCCAGTTCGACCGTGCCCTCTAGTTGTTGTTTCAGGCGTTCGATAATCTCCGAAACCTTCGGAAACAATGATTCAACTTTGTTTTGGGCCATTCGAATCACCTCTAAACGATCAGGTACGATAATCTGCGCCACATTGGACGGCGTTGCCGCCCGTACATCAGCCGCCAGATCGCTCAGCGACGTGTCTACCTCGTGCCCAATACCCGTTACTGTCGGCACACGGCTGGCCGCAATCGCCCGTACCAACTGTTCATCGTTAAACGCCGCCAGATCATCTGCGCTGCCACCGCCACGAATGATAACGATCATTTCCGGCAGATCTTCCTGCGTATTAAAGTAACTGAGCGCTCGTATGATTTGGTCCGGCGCATCGGCCCCCTGCACCGTCACATGCGCAACATCAACGTGCAAGCCGCCCCATCTATCGTTGAGGATTTTGATGAAATCCGCATAGCCAGCCGCCTGCGTACTACTGATGACAGCAATACGCTGCGGAATCACAGGCAGCGGACGCTTTCGTTCCGGCGCAAACAGCCCCTCGGCGTCCAGTTTGGCCCGCAGCAGCTCAAAGCTTTTTTTGATACTGCCCTCACCGCTCGGACGAATCGTTCTGACTGTCAGACTAAACTTACCCCACTGTGTCAGTTTGGGTGTCGCCGTGATGACAACTTTCATACCATCCTCGATTGGGACGCGCAGACTAAACAGCATCATGAAACAGCCAATGCTGCCGCCCTCGTCCTTCAAATCAAAAAAGACAAACTTGCCCTGGTTGACCTTAAAACTAGAAACCTCACCCTCGATATCGACGATCGGAAAGGTGTATTCCATCGTCTGATTCAGGACAGCAATAAATTCGCTAACCGTCAGTTTTGGAGTCATCGTTCCTACCTCCATAGGCATTGAGCGTCAATTGATAGAAAATATACCCAAACAAAATTGTTCCCAGAAGTATGCAAACGCGCGCCAGCAAAATACCTGCAATTGCCACATCACCCGCAATACCAGCGAATGCCAGGAATGTCACCATGATAGCCTCGTACACACCTGCACCTCCAGGGGTTAACACAATAAATCCAGCCAGACTCGCCACCCCATATGCAATCAGAATCGGTGCCGGGTTAAAGATTTCACCCAGGGACCAAAAGGCAATCATAAACATCCCCGCATCACCAACTGTGTATAGCAAACCCCAAAAAAGTGGTTTAATCAGCAGTTTTTTGTCGTGCCTTAGTTCCATAAAGTCGCGGTGCATATCATCCAAAAAATTCAGAATCATGTCCTGTTCGATAACCTTAGTTCGATGGCCAAACGTCAAACGACGAACGACCATGTTTGTTGAATCGTAAACCCACACGGCAAACTTATCGATACGACGTTTGTTACTTAGCAGATAAATCAGCGATACGACGGCGATAAACATCAGTGTAAACAGCAGTGCACTGGCCAGGATAATCCAACGATTGATTGTGCCATCCAGTGTCACCGCAAACAGTGAAATCAGCAGCAGCGCCGAAAAGGCCACGAACTGCATAACATGCCGCACCACTTGTGCCATCGTCGCCCGGCCCGCGCTCACGCCCAGATGACCCAATCGCCAGGACAAATAGGACACACCGCTCACCCCACCACTCGGCAGGACATGATTGACAAAATTACCTTCAAGCGCGATTCGCGTCAGGGTTACATTCGATGTTTTTTTAATCTGTCCCTTTCCCTTGATATAGGTAAAAATCATTTGCCCACCGGCATAGTACACAATGATTTGCACCGGAATAATGAGCAGCAAAATCCAGATATTTACCTGACCCAACAAATGCCATGCGTGGTAAAGTTCGTGCCGCGAGCCAAACAAAACAACAGCCAGAAGAAGTACCGTTACCAGGCTCAACCATGCACGAAAAGACATACTAACAGTATATACTAGGGTTATGTATATTGCGATGTTGGGCCGGCAGCCCGCGCTCGGCATGGCCGAACTTGAACGAACGTTTGGTGACGTGACTTGGTTTACCGACTCTGCGGCGTGCGTCATGGCCGATTCTTTTGATGTGACACGACTCGGTGGCACGCTCAAGGCCGGTGTCGTCACGGGCGAACTTTCTGGTGATTGGCGTCGTGCCAGCGAACACATCGTCAAGTATTACTCCAATAAATGGGGCAACTTCGAGGGCAAGCTCACTCTCGGCATCAGCGCCTACGGATTCAAAGTCCAAACGCGCGACATCCAAAAAACTGGCGTCATTCTGAAACAACGCCTGCGCGCCAAAAAAGTCAGCATGCGCCTGATCCCAAATGTCGACGCCGCCCACAACACCGCAACCAGCCATCACAACAAACTTGGCCTGGCGCCGAACAAAGTTGAACTCCTCATCGTGCGCAACAAATCAGGCAAAGTCATCATTGCTGAAAGTGTTGGTGCCCAAAACATCACCGCCCTCGCCGCCCGCGACCAGGGACGACCAAAGCGTGATGCATTCGTCGGTATGCTCCCACCCAAACTCGCCCAAACCATGGTCAACCTCGCCTTGAGTGCGTCCGGGTCTCGTAACCTTTCACCGGCCGAACTGCCCCCGTCGACAGCGCCAGCTGTGACAAGCGAGGCCGGCGAAACGGTTCCGAAAACCGGTAACCACAGTGATATAACAATCCTCGACCCCTTCTGTGGTACCGGCGTCATCCTGCAGGAAGCAGCCCTCTTGGGCTACAACGTCTACGGCACCGACCTGGCCGACAAAATGGTTGACTACTCCAAAGTAAACATGGATTGGCTCTCGACCAAATACAATACCTCCAGGACGTACAAAATCGAAGTCGGTGACGCCATGGACACAAAATGGCAGCAACCCATCGACGCTGTTGTCTGCGAAGGCTACTTGGGACAACCCTTCAGTGCACCGCCATCACCCGCCAAATTAACAGAGGTCCGCGGCAACTGCGATCACATCATGGGCAAGTTCCTGACTAACATCGGCGCACAGCTCAAATCCGGCACGCCACTTTGTGTCGCCATCCCCGCCTGGCGTTCGACAGATGGTTCGTTTACTCACCTACCACTCGTCGATAACCTGGCCAAACTGGGTTACAAACAAATCGAACTCAAAAACGTCCGCACCGCCGAACTACTCTACTACCGCGAAGACCAAGTCGTCGCCCGCGAACTGCTGATCCTCGAAAAAATTTGACCGTAACAGGGGTTGACGTATGTCCATTTTTTCGTTACAATGGTTTAGATTTATATAGTAACTAAGGAGTTGCCAAGTGTCCCATGTCAAAGCTGGTGGATCCAGTAAAAACATCCATAACAATGCTGGTCAGCGCCTCGGCGTCAAACGTTTTGGTGGCCAAAAAGTTCGTGCCGGTGAAGTACTGGTTCGGCAAACTGGCAGCACCAAACTTTCGGGCCCCGGCACCTACATCAGCCGTAACTTCACGATTCACGCCGCTATTGATGGCGTCGTCGAATTTGCAAAAGTCAAAAAAGGCAAATTTACCGGCAAAACCGTTCCTCGTACTCAAGTCTTGGTCAAATAATTGACCTTACATGAAAATCGCCCCAGATGGGGCGATTTTTGATTTCAAAAGTATTTAGGTGTCCATGCCCAAGTGATGTTTCACACGGTCGACAACATCACCGATAACAACCTGTGACTTGACCAGGTAATCGTCAACACCTAACTGCTCAGCCTTCTCCTTGTCCTTGGGCTGACTGAGTGCGGTCAGCATAATCACGCGGATATCTGCTGTTTCTGGCGTGTGACGCAGGATGTCCAGCACGTCAAAACCGCTAATTTTTGGCATCATAGCATCCAGCAGAATCAAATCAGGCATAAATTCCTTGGCTGCCTGCAATGCCTGCTCACCATTGTTTACCTCGTAAATTTCAAAGTCTTCGAGTTCTAGTCGCGATCGATATACGGCCGCAAGTGCAATGTCATCCTCAACAAGAAGAATCTTCTTCTTTACTGGAACTGCTTCAGGTGCTGCTGGTTGGTCTTGTACTTGTTCGTCTTGCATATGCTTTTATAGTACTACAGCATAAGTTCTAAGGGAAGAGTTTACCCTATCAGCTGTCGAGTTGCTTCATCGCGGCGTCGATTTGCGGATCGTGACCTGCAAGTATATCTGCGTTTGTCAGGCCGACGACTTTGTCTGGGGTCAGTCCTTTGCCGTCAATATTCACATCTTTTGGCGTATACCAGCGTTGAACAGTTACTTTCAGCAGTGCACCACCATTGAGCGGGATGGTCGTTTGGACCGTGCCCTTGCCGTAGGTTCGTTCGCCAACAAACGTTATATTATTGCCTTGGTCCTTCAGTGCCGCGCTGACAATCTCAGCCGCACTTGCCGTACCAGCGTTGACCAGCACAACGGTTGGCATGCCAGCCAGTACCGTATCAGTACCCGTCGTCTGCCGGTCTTGCTCCTTACCATCACGCTTTTCAGTCGCCACCAGCATATTATTCAACCATAGTCCCGCCACTTGTGGCGCAGCGCTCAGGTAGCCACCGCCGTTATCTCGCAGATCCAAGATAATCTTTTTCACTCCGACACTCTTGAGCTTATTCGCCTCGCTGCGAGCCTGGTCGCCCGTTTGTTCATCAAAGCGCGTGATTGTCAGGATGCCAACATCCCCATTCACCTTTGATGACACGCTCGGGCTGGTGATTTCTGCCCTGGTAATATTGAAGTACATCACTTGCCCATCACGCGTAATTGTCAATTTGACAGTTGTTCCGATATCACCACGAATCTTTTGCACAACCTCGTCAACGGTCAGTTTGGTTAGCGGCTGATCATTAACCTGCTGCAGTATATCGCCCGCCTTCACCCCGGCTTTCTGGGCCGGCGTGTCGGCTAGGACACTGATAACAGTCGGTACATTGTCGCGAACACCAATTTCGGCACCCACACCACCACCTATATCACCGGTCAGATCACTTTGGAATTGCTTCGCCTCATCAGCGTTGAAATACTCCGTATGGACGTCGCCAGAGGCAGCTACGAGACCTTGGCTGGCGCCAGCGATAAGAGCAGCAGTATCCAGGTTTCCATCAAAATTCTGCTTGAGCAAATGGTACGTGTTCTGCACACTGCTCAAATCAAGCGTCGATGTATCAACCTTTATGCCAAAGGCTGGTGCAACGATTCCCACAATCTGATCGTTACGCGTACCCGCTGCATAGCCAACAATAAATACGAGCGCCGCCGTCAGGACGAACACGCTCGGCGTAAAAACCCACTTCTTTTCTGTTTGTTTCTCAGGTGTACTCACTTCCATCCATTATACGGCACTTGCAGTCAAAATGCTTAAGAATACAAGTTTGCTAAGATAGCAACCTAGAAATAAATGTAGGTGTCGTATGTCGATGCACTGACACGCATCTTGCTATAGTTGCCCCATCCAGGGCCACCAGCATTGAAGTAGTTATACTGACTCACATCGACTGTTCCGTCATTGTTAACTGCTTCAATCCAGACAATGTGACCATAGGCACCAGCAGATATCACGCCAGCAGAGTTCGCACGAGGGGTCGAGCCAGTCGTAAAACCGGCTGCACGGGCACTGGCAGGCCACTGGTTGGCGTTGCCCCAGTAGTATGGGAAATTGCCCGTATAGCTGCCAACACGCCACGCAGCGTAACTGACACACTGACGACAGCCATATCCAAGCGCATCGGTACCGTTGCCGCCGACGCCACCATGTGAAACAGCATTGCTATCAACGTAACAGTTGGCTTCCCACGGGTAGCCACCCTTGTTTGGGTCACCGGGTAGAATGCTGACGTTGCCACCGCGATGTATGGCGGCCTCAATGGCATCCTGCTGAGCTTTTTGGACCGACAGTTTCTGGTTCTCACGATCAGTGATTAGACCTTGATATGCGGCTTCCTGGCCACGAGTCTGTGCAACCAACTGTACTTGTTCGTTTTCCTTTTGCGCGAGGGCGTCACTGGCAAACTGTTGCTGCGCGATGACTTGTTCGACAGCTTGTTTTTGTTTGACCAATTCGGCTTTGATGTTTTTAATCGAAGTAATTGTCGTAACTAGGCTGTCCTTTATGGTGCTTCGGTACGTCTGTTTGTCGACGTAGTCACCGATGCTATTGCTGCTGGCTAGCATTTCTAGTGGTGAGACTTGCGCGCCTAGGTACAAATCGGCAATTGTGTTGCCAAGTGCATCTTGGTCGTCGCTAATTTTCTTTTCGTTGTCGGCGATTTGCTGGTTCAACTTACTCAGTTGCACCTGTTGCAAGTTAATTTGTGCCTGGATAGCGCTTTTTTGCGAATCAAGCTGATTTAGTTCCTTTTGCAGACTGTCCGCCTGGTTATTGAGCGTACTCGCCTGCTGCTGATAGCCATCAATTTGTGATTGTAGGGCGGCGATCTGTTCGTCGAAGTTGTCAGCCCGAACGATATGCGCCAGTTGAAATGACGAGGTAGCAGCAAAAACAATAGAGACCGTGATGAGTGCTACTTTTTTCGCGGATATTTTTATGTTCGAAACTGGTGTGGCGAACCGTTGTTTCATGTAATATTACATTAGCATAAACGTAATGATTTGTCCAGTTCTACGGGTGTTTCGGCAGACTTTTTGCTCGATGAAGAGCAAGAAAGCGTTGAGGAACGGAGTGAGGCGTACTAAAGGTACGTCGCGTGAGTACCGGAGGCGCTGACGCCGCTATTGCCGAGCAATAAGTTCGCTATGCCGAAGGGAACCTGAGGAATATCACACCGGATGTTTTAATCCACATAGTACTGTACTGCCCCGTACCATACATGTTGTACTGGCTGACAAAGACGTTGTCACCACTGACAGATTCAACGATCATGGCATGACCAATTGGGTCAAAGTAACCGTTGGCCGGCAAGATGACCGCGTCGCCAGCAACTGGTGATCCGACACGATATGCTCCGCTCCAGGTTGGTGCGCTGTATGGCCAGTCCATGGCATTGCCGTCACCATGGAAAGCGCCGACGCTCTTGTGGAAGCGGGCTTGCTCTGCCCAAGCAACATAACTGACACATTCACGGTTGTACAGGTTCCAAGGATCGACATAGGTGTCTTGGCTGCCACAGTATGGGTATCCACCACCGCCACAACCTTGGTTACCGCTCCAGCCCCAATAATTGAACGACCCGACGACACCCGCGTTGCCCGCGCCTCTGGATAACAGGCTGGCGTAATACGCTTGCTGCTGCGCCAGAACACTTTGCAACTGGTTCTGAGCACTTGATACCAGTGATTGGTAGGCCTCTTCCTGGCCACGAGTCTGATTGACCAAATTCTGTTGGTCGGCCTGTGTGGCAGCAAGTTGCTTGTTCTGAACAGCCAAGTCAGCTAGGATTTTCTCGACCGCAGCATTGTCCGATTCTAGTTGGGCTTTGATTTTTTTGACATCAGCAATCGTGGTATTTAACTGGTCACGAACGGCTGATCGGTATTCCTGTTTGTCGACGTAATCACCCAGGTTTTTGCTACTTGCAAGCAGCTCGACTGCCGATACTTTGTCATCCACATACAGATTTGCCAGCATATCACCCAGTGCATCTTGTGTGTCTTGTAATTTCTTTTTGTTGGCCTCAATACTTGCCTGCAGCTGATCATGTTTCGCCTGGTTGACCTGAATTTGCGCCTGCAGTGCAGAAACCTGAGCATTAATTTGGTCCAATTTATTCTGCAGCGTATCACCCTGCGACCTCAACTGATTGGCTTGTGATTGGTACTGATTGGCTTGTGCCTGAAGCGACTGAATCTGCCCATCCCAAGAATCAGCAGCTACCTTCTGGAAGTAAGCAATAGGGGTCGCGGCGGTCATGACAAGCGAAATAACACCGAGGCTAACCCTGGTGAACAGTTGACTACGACTGGAGGTGGTGGACATCCATTTCATCTCTATACCCATGCTAATACTACCCTTGTTATACGTCAATGCTTACGCTTTAGATTTTTGTGTGTTTAGATTTTTAAATACTTACGTGTTGCTAGCAATGATGACACGATTCCGATCAAACCGCCAGCGATAATCATCGCTATGAGTACGAAGCCTATGTAGACGGTGACGAGTTGCACGGTGCCATCAATGGCAATTTGGTAATCGGTCAATTTGTCCTTTATGCCATACAGCGCCAGCATACCCAGGATTGTTGCCAGAATAGCTGCAATAAAGCCATACACCATTGCCTCAACGACAAACGGCCCACGGATAAAGCTGTGGTCGGCGCCAATGAGTTTCATCATCTGAATTTCCTCTTTGCGGTTAAAGATCGCCATACGGATGGTATTAAAGACAATCATCGACGAAATGATAATAAAGATGACGCTGGCAACCAGTCCGGCGCGCTCGGCAAATGTCGTTGCGTTGGCGATGGTTTCAATAGCCGAGCGACGTTCACCGCTAAACGATGGCGGGCGGTTTGGATCAGCATGCTGTTTGAATAAGCTGTCTGTTTTTACAAAGTGATCCAGCTGCGACGGGTTGTTAATGTCGACCACGCTAACGCGGAATGTTCCTGGTAGTTTATTTGTCGCTTCGTTCAATGCCTCAAGTGTCTGCGCATCACCCTTATTTTGGTTTGCAAAGTCAGTTCGCGCCTGTTCAGGGCTGACATAGTGAACGCTTTTAACCCCAGTTAGCTTCTCGATTTCGGATTGGATACTCTTGGCATCACTGCTGCTTGTATCGGTTTTGACATAGAGTGACATGTCGACTTTGTCCTTGATTTGGTCAACCGTGTCGACCAATACTTGGCGTGCGACCAGTGTCATAAAGATAATCAGCAGTGTAATCGTCATCACGGCAGTTGCGGCAATCGTCAGCCACGTATTACGGCTAAAGTTGTTAATACCATAGCGGCACATCCGTACAAATGTCAGCCACTTGCGACGAGTACGCTTGTTTTGGCGCAGAGCCTTTGGTTCGTTATCTTTTTTTGCCATTACTGCCTATAACTCCCCT
>JAQGGV010000010.1 GCA_028289185.1 Candidatus Saccharimonadota bacterium | reverse complement strand
AAAGGGGACCTGGAAGTCACCGATGCGACGCATGTTGCGCACCCTGGCTGCCAAACGCTCCCTAGCAGGCTGTGAGTCCCTCAGACCAATCAGTTCTGTAGTTCTGCCAAGCATGCGCCTATTGTCATCATCCATCTGCTGCTCGTGTTCACAAGGGTCCATATCGGACCTTCCTCTCGTGGGGTTGGGACCGATACGTTCCTAGCGTACCAAATAGAGCGGAGCTATGAAACCGCTTCTGGCGTCTCTTCTGGTTCCGGCTCTACTTCAACCTGTTGAATTTGTGCTACCTTGGCGGCCTTGTCTTCGATTTTCTTGAGCTTGTGTGATTTGAGCGCCACGACAAAACTGAACGAGGAACCAACGTTGAGCCGACTACTAACTTTGATATCGGTACCAAGTTTGGCTGCCAGTTTTTCGACGACATACAGACCTAGGCCCGTACCGCTTGTTTCGCGTGTTCGGTAATCCTCGCTGCGGTAAAACTTCTCAAAGATATGCTGCATGTCCGGTTTACTCATGCCAATGCCAGTGTCCTTGACGTAAAAGCGTATGTAGCCCTCTGATTCCTTTTCGGCACCGAACGTGACCGAGCCTTCCTTGGTGTACTTAATGGCGTTCGTGATGAAGTTCTGCAGGATTTCCTCTAGATACAAACGGCTGGTTTCGATTTCAGGCAGATGATGTTCAGTATCAAGATTTAGCTTCAAACCCTTGTCCTCGGCCTCTGGTGTATATTTGGAGAAAAGGTTATACATCAGCTCGTTGACGTTAATTGGCTCGACATCGTCACCAACGCCACGCTCGGCACGCGATAGTGTTGAGAGGTCGTTAATCATCTGTGCCAAATAGATAATCTGCTTGTGGGCGGTTTCGGCGGCTTCAATAAGCTTTGACTGCGGCACGCCGCGCTCTTGCATGAGTAGGAAGTTGCTCAGGCTACCCTCGGCAATCGCCACCGGTGTCCGCAGCTCGTGGCTGGTCACGCTGATGAATTCATCTTTTTCGTCCTCGAGCGTCTTTTGCTTGGTGATATCACGAATGATCAGCACGACACCGTATTCCTCATTGTCGCCGTATGTACTACGAATACGCGCAATTTGCAGGCTCAGATGCCGAGTGTCAGGACCATTACCAACCGACAGGTCATCACGGAGGCTCGATGACTTCACCGCTTCAATCAAATTACGGATACTTACTTCTTTATTGTCTCCATCCTTCAGGATAAGTTTTTTGTCGATGTCATAACCAATCAACGATTCGTTGGTGTCAAAGAATACTTGCGCCGCAGCATTCTGTGACGTGACACGGCCGTAGCGGTTGAGCGTCATGACAGCATCACTAATGCTATTGAGCAGCGTGTTAAGGCGATTGACCTGTAGCAGTTCCGATCGCTGGGCGTTTACCAGATCACGATTCTTTTTGTGACTACTCATGATAATTCGCACAAATAGGTATGACATCAAAAACGTCATGACTATGACACAGGATGACAGGAAGATATAAATTGACGGTTCCGGATAGAGCTCTTTGTAGTAAATAGCAACGTACGCGATAGCGACAGCAATCAGTATTGAACAGCTGCCGATAAAGCCTTTCCAGCCATAATAAATCGAAGAAAAAAGAATCATAATCGACCAAAGCGGAGTAAACGGACTATTAATGTCACTGAATGTCAGCAGGAGTATACCCATCGTCAGGTTGTAGTAAGTGACTGCGAAGAGTTTAAGAGAGCTATACTTCGTTGCCAAATACATCAGTATGGGAATAATGACAAACCCAGATGCATAGGCAAAAAGTTCCGAGTACAGACTGTAGTGTGGCGGCCGAATATCCTGCACAATACGTATCAATACCAGATCACCGAGTGCAAGAAAAAGTGTCAGGCCCGTCAGACAGTAAGCTAGTACCCTTGGAAACGTCCGGGTGTCGTCAATCATACATAAAGTATACAAAGTGTTTATGATTAAAGCGAGAGCGAGATATTTTTGCTGCTAACAGGGTGATTTGCTATACTGAGGGGAATATGAAGTCACTACAGCTGAACAAGCCTCATCTTTTGGTCATGGTCGGTATGCCTGGATCAGGCAAAACGACCTTTGCCAATCAGTTCGCATCGACGTTTAACGCGCCGCTTGTGGACTATGCCGGTCTGTTACATGTTGTTGGTGGCGATCTGGAATTGACATACCGAGTGGCCGACCACGTCATCGAACAATTACTGCGAACCAAACAAAGCATCATTATCGATGGCCCTGGCGACAAGTTAGCCGACCGCAGGGAAATCATCAAACTGGCCCGCCAGCATGGCTACACGCCGCTATTCATCTGGGTTCAGACCGAACCTACTACCGCAGAACACCGTGCCGTCCACCAAAAAGGCGCAAGTATGAGTAAGGGTGAGTATGATAGCCGCGTCGACGGATTTGAGTACCTGACAAATGTCGAACCAGTGCTGGTTATCAGCGGCAAGCACACCTATGCGTCCCAGGCTCGTGTCGTTTTGAAAAAACTTGTGACCGAACGACCATCGGTGAGTGAGTCAAAAGTCGAAACGCCACCACCTCGCAACTTGCCAACCCGCGGTCGATTCATCCGATAGGAGAACTATGAGTAGCATTCACGACGACGAATTTGGCGAAATCACTGTTCGCCGGAGTGTTCGTTCGCGGTCGGTCAAAATCAGCGTCACTACCTCCGGCACCCTTAGCGCATCATTACCACCATATGCGCCACTGATTGTCCTCAAACGACTAGTGTCATCATCGCGTGCCCAACTCCGCAAAATGCTTGAGCATTCTGCGCCGGCATACAAGCTAGATAACGGCGCCGAAATTGGTAAAAGTCACAAACTAGTTATTATCCGTGCGCAGAAAACGACCGTCAAACGCTACAAACAACAGATTACCGTCACACTGGCGCCAACCGCCAGCATCCACGATAGTAGTGTGGCCAAACTGGTGCGCGAGGAAATCACGGCCGCCCTACGCATCGAGGCCAAAGCCTACTTGCCAAAACGACTGAAATTTATGGCCGAAAAGTTGGACTGCAATTATGAAAGAGTTCGCTTCTCGCACGCCAGCAGCCGCTGGGGTAGTTGCAGTACAACAGGTACAATCAGCCTCAATATCGCACTCATGAAACTGCCGTTCGATCTGATCGATTACGTTCTCATCCACGAGCTGTCACACACCAAACAGATGAATCACTCGTCTAAATTCTGGTCGTTGGTTGAAGCAGGCGACCCGCACTACAAATTGCACCGTCAGCTCCTGAAAAAACAGAGCCCTACTATTTAGGCGGCGTCCTGCTGGTGGTCCAGTTTGGACAATTCATTTTTCAGTATTTCAACATACTCAGCAAAGAAATCCCCTTGGCTTTCAAATTCCTGGATACTCTCGACAAGCTGCGCGCGTTTTTCAGCGTGAGACAATTCTTCGTGACTAAAATCACTCGGACCAGATTCTTTACCAACCATCTTGCTCTCCTTATATGTGTAGTGTTCGTTATTGGTACAGTACGGCAGGATTATTTGGATGTCAACTTGTAGTGATTGGACGGCCCTTCCAGGTAATTGTGCCGAAGTTGTAGCGATAGACACTGACGAGAATCAGGATAATTTCCTGCGCAATGATAAGTGGTACCAGCAATGCTCCAACTAGCCTGTAGCGCGCCCAGACGTGCGTAAGGTAGTACAAATACATACCGTACTGCAATACGATGACGGCAATGGCCCAGGGTGTCCAG
>JAQGGV010000071.1 GCA_028289185.1 Candidatus Saccharimonadota bacterium | reverse complement strand
TCCATAGCCCGGATAATCCTTGTAGCTTTCAATACCTCTGCGAATAACGGCACTGAAAACGTCATTCTTGGGGTTCTCGTCGAACGTTTTGATATAGTTTTTCAGATAATTCCTACTCATACCTAGGGTGTCGGCATCATTTGTCACCAGAAGTGCCTCGACCTCATTTGTACGACGACCTTCACTGACCGCCTTTTCGAGGGCAAGTGCAGCCGTGTCATACAGGACCTTAATAACTTCGCCATAAATTTTGCCCTGCTTTTGACGCACAAAATCATCTGTCCAAACCTTTTCAAATGATGAGATCCTTAGATCTGGGAAATCCTTCTTTGCTCGCAAAATTTCAGATAGTGTTTTCTGTATTTTTTGCATCTGCGCTGGATCACCTTCCAAACTTTGTTTCCAGTTCACGTTGAGCAAAATAAGACTTGCTTTCTTTGAGTCGGCGTCCTGTGCAGCAAATAGCGACAGAGTTCGGTAGATATTCTCTGACTCATTTGCGGCAGCAACCGGTATACAGACGGTAATTTTTGTCTCGTTACCAACTGATTTTAGGGTGTCGTCACTGGAAATATACGAATCAATCTCTTGAATATACTCCTTACCCCTCAGTTCTTCCTGTTGCTTCCTATACCAACTCAATTCCTCGCCAGTCTTGAGGTCTGCATCGGGGTTCTCACGTAGTCTCGGGGATCTTTCTTTGCTCCATCTTTCCCAATATTCGGATTCCTGACCGTAATAGTAATAATTAGGATTCTTTTCTTGGGCCTTTACGTTTTCAAGCGGGCTTCGACTCATAATTGCAATGCCTGGTGAAACTCGTGTATCTGTATTCGTTTCGTAGGGGTTACTTGAAAGCTTGTAGAGCGGGTGTTCTACTCTGACTGGTGGAGCCTGGTGGCCAATACTTGTTGCTGTGTGGTCTCCGACCTGTGTCGCTAGTGGCCGTATATGCGTAACGCCGTTTACATCCTTGCCACCAACTTCGACAGCCTCAGCATAAGCTCCGTGGAACTGTAGATGACCATTCTCGACACTATACAGGCTACCCGCAGGGCTTTTCGGATCGATATCCGCAACAACGGAATACGAGCCATTCGGATTCTGGATAACATGAGCTGGCACCTCAAAAGGTGTTGTTTGTGAGCCTTGCGATGCAGAGATTTCCAGCTTCAACTTGCCCTGAGCCTCCAGCTGCTGCAATTGTGCAACCTGACTGCCACGGAATGATTCGCCCTGGTGCATGTTCAAAACATACTGATAATGACCGTCAGCCGTCACACCGCTGCCGTTGACACCACCCAGGTCCAGCCCCTGCTCATTACCATCAAAGATTCGCGACGTGTTGTTGTCGTACCAAAAATCACGCGTCACGTGGGTTGTACCGTTATTCGGTTGTTGCATGTAGTTACCGATGCTCGATGTCGCGTTCTGACTCGATGGCGCCATCTCGATGAGTGGTGGCAGATTCTGGACGTTCATATGAGTGCCAGGAGCGTTAATCTTACTGATTGCCTCCTGCGACAAATGGCCCTGCGCATCCGTTGGAAGGCCCTGTAAGCCGTCGACTGGTGAGCCATCCTTGTTTATAATGTCAATCGAGCCGTCATGCGTGACAATCTGGTGATCATCGGTAAAGGTAATTTCGCCATGCTGACCAATGTTGACGTGCGCGGAGGTGCCGCTTGCAGCATGCTGTATGGACTGGAGTCCTTCGAGTAGCCCGCCCTCAATCGCATGAACACCAACGCTTGTCAAAATGCTTCCCACACCTCCAACTGTGCCCATCATCAGTGCACGGCGTCTTCGAAGCTTTACGAATGCCTCGTCCTTGGTTGTCATATCCTGATTAATCGTGCTCAGTAGTGTTTCTTTTTGAGCAGTCATGATTGTTTCAACAGTAACGTTGGGGTCAGTAAATAATTCATTTGCACCAGCTGCAATTCGCTCACGCAAAATTTGCTTCGCCGTTGCACGTGCGATGTCCAGATTCAACCGTTCCGCCTCAACGGCCGAACGACCCGAGTACGCGATGAGGTCGATATTTCGGCTATCAGACAGATTAATGCGTGTTTCTGCGTTAACGAGCGCCGCAATTGCCGCTTCGAGCGCCTCGCGTCCACCGGCCTCTAAACGTTCCAGGTTAAAAGCAGCGTGCAGATTATTCGTCATATCTACTGCATTTTCGGTCACATAACGCGTCTCTTCCATTTTTTCGCGTCTTTTGGACCCAGTGTCGTAACCCTCACCCATCGCCATATCACGCGAGTGCTGCATACGTTCATCTTTGACGCGCTTTCGCTCGCGCATATAGCCCAGCGCACCACTACCGACTCCCACGGCACCCGTCAGTGTGACGGCAGCCGTAAAGCTAGATCTACCTATGCCAAGCGCTGCAGACGCAGCTATAGAAATGGTTTCGGGACCAATGAATGATCCAACTTTAGTCTTTGAAATGTTATCTATCCAGCCTTCAAGTTTGCTGTACTTAACACCGGTACGAACACCAGTTCTGGCCTCGGCGGTTAGTACGCGCATATTATTTATGACATACGCAATACTCTCAGCATGTTCAGCGCTTCCTTTGACCGCCTGACCAATTTCCAGCATGTCATCAACACGTTGTTTGGCTGCCTTGCTTAGATCGAGCATATTATCGATGCGTACTGCGCCCTCACCAACCGTATTGTCGGTGGGATATTTTTCTCGATATTCATCATAGAATCGATTTTGCTCTTCCAGTAGTGATTCGTCGTTTAGCTCACCGCTAACGTATCGTTCGACAAGTTTCTTAATTCCCCCAGAGAATTCCGTATTTTGTGCATGCTCCCAGCGATCCTCGCCACTTTCCTTGTGTACGACGTCATTTGTCCAAGTCTTGCTGAACCGATCTAGCGTTGCCAGCCTCGACATTTCAGACTGCTGATCATCACCATCTATTGCATGGATATTTTGCTCATCCATTATTTGCTGGTGTGCTTCGTTTCTATACTTAATAATCTTGTAGCTGCGTAGAAGGTTACCTTTCCAAATACCGCTAACAAAGCGTTTAATCTTACCACCCTCGTTCAGCTCTTCAGTCAACCGTTTTTCGGCCGCCTCCCATGATTTATCACTGGCATCCTCCGTTTGATCAGCTCCGATGTACTGCAGTGGTTCCGCAAGTTTGCGAGCCAATTCTGGTGAAATTCTCCTTTTTGTGGTGTCCTGCTGCTCACCCAAAGCACCGTCCAATCGATGCAAAAAGCCAGCGGCGGGACCGCTATATGTTGCCTCTCCCCCTCTTTGGTCCACAGCGCCATCTAACTGTTGCAGAAAGTCCGCGGCCGGCCCTTCGTACTCCGCAGAACCACGTTCATCAGCACCAGGTGCAACTGGTGGCTGTTCTTGAACGGGTGATACAGGAGTCGACATCGACTACTACTCCCTGGCATCCTGTGGAGTGAGATACAGATCACGGAAACGTAGCATTGTGTTGATTGTCACTTGCTGGACGTCAACGCCACTTTGAACGACATAGTTTTGAATAGTCTCATCAGATACATCTGACTGGTCCAGTAGCGCGTTGAAATCATCAATTTTGTCCTCTGGTATTGCATCAACAATCGCTCGGTCAACCTGATCGAGTAATCGCTCTTTCAAATCGGTCACCAGCTGTTCGCGCACATCATCATTCACCCCTGGCAAATCTTTTTGTGCCAGCATGTCGCGAATGAACCGATCAAGTTCTTCACTGTTCATACAGTTTTGTCCTTTTTTGTTTTATTTTGGGTGAGTTCTCACCTCTTACGCGCGATTATAGCACCACCTCGAGTATTACCACAAGTAGTATGGTCCTACGAAAGTGTACGAGTCACAAGTTCACGAGTAAAGAATTCGAGCTTGTCACCTTCTTCAATCAGCAATTTCTTGCCGGTTTTCAGGCTCAGACCACACATGTCGCCTTCAAAGACCTCTTTGGCCTCTACTTGCTCACGTTGTACGTGGGTAACTTCAACTTCAGCTATCTGCTCATTGCCGTGTTTGACACGTACCAATAGTCCAGGCATTACTTTGCCGCTCGTTACTTCACCACCAGCGATAACCGTATCTTTCAAAGTTCTAAAGACGCCCTTAATTGTCAGTTTGCCAATTTCGGTCTCAACAACCTCTGGCGCAAGCAACAATTCCATAGAGTGACGAGCATCGTCGAGGAGTTCGTAGATAACTTTGTACAAACGCACCTGGACTTTGTCGCGAGCCGCCAAGCGTTTGACCGCAGGTGGTAGTTCAACGTTAAAGCCATAAATGATCGTCGATTCGTCGGCAGCCAAGCGAATGTCGTTTTCAGAAATATTTCCAACACCGCTACCAATAATGCGCAGCGTCACTTCACCGCCCGTATCAACCAGCCGTAGGCTATCAATAACAGATGTCAGCGAGCCTTGGACGTCCGCCTTTACGATGACCTTTAGTTCTTGTGATTCATGCTTTTGGCTAATCATTTTTAGCATGTCGGCGCCTGTTACGTTTGTGCTCGCGGCAGCCTTTGAGCGCTCAATGCCAGCTTTTTCGGTTGCCAATCGTGCTTCCTTTTCGGTCTTCACAATCTTAAATTCATCACCAAACTGTGGCAGTTCCTTGAACCCTGTGACTGTCACCGGTGTTGATGGGCCGGCAGATTTCATGGCTTTACCCTGGAAATCCAGTAGTGTTCGCACTTTGCCATAGGCTGTGCCGGCAACCATGAAATGGCCAGGTTTTAGTTCGCCCTGTTCAACCAGCAGTCCAACAACCGATCCCCGACCGTGTTCCATGTGTGACTCGATGACCAAGCCTTCAGCGGGAACGTCGATATCAGCCTTTAGCTCCTCGATGTCTGCGACAAGCAGCACCATATCGAGAAGTTTGTCGAGGTTTAGGCCAGTTTTGGCACTTACCTCAACCATAACGGTGTCGCCACCCCATTCCTCAGGGTTCAGATCATATTCGGTCGCCAGCTGTGTCTTAACCAACTGCACATTGGCTGCTTCCTTGTCGACTTTGTTAATCGCAACGACGATTTTGGCGTTTGCACTCCGAGCAAAACGAATTGCTTCAACCGTTTGAGGTTTCACACCGTCATCTGCGGCCACGACAATGACAACAACGTCGGTCAGTGCCGCACCATGTTGGCGAAGTGCCGCAAATGCTTCATGGCCGGGTGTGTCTAGCAGTGTGATCATGCGATTATTCCGCACTGTCTGGTACGCGCTAATGTGCTGCGTAATACCGCCAGCTTCATCGTCAACCGTCTTTGTCTTCAGGATTGCATCCAGCAGACTGGTTTTACCATGATCAACATGGCCCATAACGGCAACGATAGGTGGCCTTTCGACCGCCTTATCCGTTAGCTCGTGGACCTTTCGCGCAGGTGCAGCTTCAGCTTCCTTTTTTTGAATTTCGACATCCATGCCGAGTTCTTCGACAATAATCTGGGCCGTTTCAAAATCGATACGCTGGTTGATTGTCGCAACGATGCCGTTCTTAAACAGCTCGCCAATAAGAGTCGTGACTGGAATGTTGAGCGTTTCGGCAAGCTCGCTCACGGTAATTGATTCGGCAATGTGTATGACCTTCTCTGCCATGTAAAACGCTCCTTTCCATATCTGTTATTCGTTGTTAGTTTAACATCAAATGTTGTTAACTTAACATCGAATACATTTCTTATTTTTTCTTGCTGAGACTCAGAGAAATTTTGCGGCTTTCCTTTTCAATATCCAGGATGACGAACTTTTTGCGTTCGTTGAGCATGAATACTTTTTCTGGATCCGCGTTGTCGCCTTCACCAAGCTCGCTGACATGCACGAGAGCTTCAACAGCTGGGCTGATTTGCACAAAGGCGCCGAATGGAGTGATGCGAGTAACTGTACCCTCAACTTCTTCACCGGTCTTGAACTTATCAACTTCATCCAACCATGGATCTTGTGTCAGTTGCTTGATTGAAAGGCTGAGGCGGTCTTTATCGATCGAAATAATCTTCGCATCAACAGTTTCGCCAACCTTTACATAGTCACCAGGATTGCTGACGCGTTCCCAGCTGATTTCACTGATGTGAATCAAGCCTTCGATACCATCAACGTTCACAAATGCGCCGTAGTCGACAACACCTGTGACAACACCCTTTACGGTGTCACCAATTTTCAAACTCTCAAATCGCTTTGCAAGGCCATCCTTGACGGCTTCTTTCTCGCTAAAGATCAATTTGTTCGCTTTACGGTCGCTATCCAAGATACGAACCTTCAGTTCCTTGCCAATCAGGCTGTTCAGGCGCTGGAGGATTTCGTCCTTGTCGCTACTACCAACACGTGGGTAGTGTTCTGCAGATAGTTGTGAGACTGGCAGGAAGCCACGAACACCTTCGTATTCAACCAGCATGCCGCCGCGGTTTGCGTCGTATGGGCTGACATCGATGATTTCGCCTGTCTCTTGCTTTACGGCAACTTCTTCCCATCCACGGTCCTTGGCAGCCTTGCGCAGGCTGAGGAGTGAATAGCCGTTATCGAGTTCTGGGTCAACAACACTCGCTGTCACCTCATCACCCTCGTTCAGGGCGCGTGAAAACCCTACTTCGCGGCGTGGAACGAATCCAACACCTTGTGCACCAAGGTCGATAAGGACCTCGTGTTTTCGCAGTGAAAGTACCGTACCGGTAATGATTTCACCAACCGTTAATTGCTTGACGCTAGCATCTGCGCTCGCGAGCAAATCATCCATTGTTATTGTGGCGGTAGCCATTTAAATTATTCTACGGGTATAAAGAGACCCGTAAGCTCCTTCCTAAAAATATATTTCCGAGACACCCTGATAGAGAGTCTCTAGATTACTTCCATTGTAACACTAGTGGACAGATTCGTCTACTGATTGAACAGATGTCGGCGAGCTCGAACTGACTGGCTAAATGCAACAGTTGCGCCCAGCAGCGCAGCAAATGCAATACCGCTTGGAATCATGTCGCTTGGACCAGTTTGTGGGATGACCGCCGGACTAGAAGGCGTACTAGGAGGCGTCACGGTGCCGGCTGCTGCCTTTTGGTTTGACGCAGGCGGTTGAGACGCAGGTTGAGTGCTCTTTGTGGGTGCTGGAGTGGCTGCAGGGCTGCTCGGTGCAGCGGACTTCGAGGGCGAAGTCGTAGGCGCTTTACTGGTCGTCGCCACAGGGGTCTTGTCCGCATTGTCGTTCCGCTGTCTTAACAGATAGATACCGCCAGCAACAAGGCCGACCAAGATAACGCCCACGACGACAAAAGATACTACAGAACCACCCTGGTTTGTTCGAATCTTATTCATGCTCATCCTCAACTACTTTTAATAAAGTATACATCAGGGGTGACAATGTTGCAATTATACGATAGAATCTATTGACTTTTATGCTTATTTCTGGTATTATTACCACTGTAAATAGCTCGACTAGCTTATGACAAAAGAAACACAAGAAAACCACTCTCAACCAACTTTTACGAGCGAAAAATCTCCTTCTGCATCCGTAAATTCACTCGCGGCATCTGCCATAGGCCGTGCTCTTGATTATGCTGGCTCTACGCCTCGTAGCCCTATAACTGATTACAAAAAATTTATAGAAAACTCCGAACTGAAACGACTAGGTGAAGGGACAGATGTGGTTGCGTATATTCTCGAGACACCAGATGGCCCAGAGGTCGTACGCTTCAACAAAGAAACGGATTATGGTTTCAAGAAGGATAAGTTTGCTGCTGAGCATTTTGCCTCCCCTCGCGTACCAATACCGCGTGTAATGGATGTTGGCAAATGGGAATATGCTGACTACTACGCCGTTTCAGAATTAGTGCCAGGCAAGATATTTAAGGATTTCTCCTCTGAGGAAGTCGTTGCCTTAACACCTGTAGTTGTCGAAACACTTGGCGCCCTACACGAAACCACTCACAGTCAAACTGGCTTCGGATGGTGGAACCCCGACGGCAACGGCAAACATCAATCGTGGCGCGACACACTTATTGTCCTCAGAGATCTTGGCGTAAACCCAGAGCTCAAATCAAAGAGCCTATTTGAGCCTAAGGTCATGGAGCAGATAATGGCGGCTTCTAGTCAGCTTTTGCCTTACTGTCCAGAGGAGAGACGACCAATTCATGGAGATCCTGGACACAATATCCTCATTGATAATGGTCAAGTTACCGGAGTGATAGATTGGACCCAATCAATGTACGGCGATCCATTATTCGATGTAGCAAAGTTGGATCTTCACTTCCCTGAAAGCAATTTCAAGGCAGTATTCAAACGGCGCTACGAGAGCAAAGGTACCATACCGCAAAACTTCGATGAGAGGATTCTCTGCTATCAGCTTTTGGTAGGGATTAGCGACCTTGTACATTTTGTGAAGAACGAAAAAGAAACAACGTACAAACGACGAAAGGCAGGCATTTTGAAAGCAATACAAGACAGCGGGATTACCTTCCAAAACTAACAAATAATCGTTCCCTGATGCTACAATTGTCTACATGATAGTGGCGGTAGATACCGGCGGGACAAAGACACTCGTCACCCTGTTTTCTCGTGACGGCGTTGCCGGCAACATGATTAAATTTCCTACGCCACCAAAGGAAGAGGACTACCTAGAAGTCCTCCGTGACACCCTGGTATCAAACTATGGCGGGCAGCGCATTGAGGCCATCGTTATTGGCCTGCCTGGCATCATCAAAGACGGCATTGCCATCTGGTGCAACAACCTAAAATGGGAGAACTTTGACGTTGCCAAGGAACTCAAAGGCGTCCTGGGAAAGACGCCAATTTTCGTCGAAAACGATGCCAATCTGGCCGGCCTAGCCGAAACACGCTCACGTAGTCCCATGCCACAGTCATCCCTGTACGTGACCATCAGCACGGGCATTGGTACAGGTATCACAACTGGTGGCAAAATTGACCCTGGCCTGCGTCTGAGCGAAGGTGGCCGTATGCTGGTCGAATACGATAGCAACATCCAGGAATGGGAGTCATTCGCCAGTGGGCGGGCAATTTACACCATCTACGGTCAGTATGCTCACGATATCGAGGACAAAAAGACTTGGGACGAAATCGCCGATCGTATCAGCCGTGGCTTTTTGGCGGCAATTCCGCTCTTGCAGCCCGAGGTAATTGTTATCGGGGGTAGTATCGGCACCTACTTCCACAAATATGGTGATCAACTCAAGCAGATCCTGACCCATCACCTACCAGCGCACATCCCCTGCCCCAAAATCTTGGAGGCAAAACACCCTGAACAAGCCGTTATTTATGGATGCTATTACCATGCCGTCGATTCGCTCAACGATTAGTCAGCTGCAACGTGATTTCCCGCTCTACCACTTTGAGCCGGCGGATGAGTTTTGGTGGTCAGCGACCAAAAAGACGATTTATTACGATCCCAAGGCCACCGATAGCCTTGCCTTCACCCTTCACGAGCTCAGCCACGCCGTTTTGGACCATGAGGGCTACCAGCGCGACATAGAGCTCCTCAAACTCGAACGAGACGCCTGGAACTACGCCAAAACGACACTCTCGCCCCTTTATGGAATCGGTATCAAAGACGATACCATCCAGGATAACCTCGATACCTACCGCCGCTGGCTCCATGCCCGCAGCACTTGTCCCGAATGTGAAACAACTGGTATACAATCGCGAGGACCAGTCTATCGCTGCCTCGCCTGTGGCCACCGTTGGCAAGTGAACGAAGCCCGGCTATGCTCGCTCCGTCGCTATTCATTGCAAACAAAATAACCCCCGTAAATGGAGGTTATTTTGACCGTGCCCGTACTACTTACGCAGTTTTAGCAGCAGTTTTCTTGGTGCGGCGGCTAATCAAGCCACCTTTGCGGCCAGCAATACGTGCTAGCTCAGGGTTAGCGGCAAAACCACCGGTGTGGCCAAGTTTACCGCCCTTTGCACCGATCTTGGCGTAAAAATCAGATCCGTGCTTCGTTTTGTTCGTTTGAGCAGCTTTCATGCCGCCAGCTTTGGTTCCTGCCATCGCAAGTCTCCTTATATTAAAAAGGCTCGGCTACTAACAGTAGTCGGGCCCTCCGTTTTTCCTCACATAACTCATATGTGCTATGTGTCTGTACTACATATTAACATAGCATAGCCTTTTTGTCAACGTTTACAATGAGCGTTTTGATGATACTGCTAGTGTTGCATATATCCATCTGGTGCTATATGATAAATACAGTTCGTCATCATGACTGAATTCAGATCAATTGCGTGATCTGTTAGCAAGTAAAGTTACACCTGTTTGGACTTATCAAAACACACAAGTAAGTCCACCAAAAAGAAACGACCGTCTCTGCGAGAGCGGTCGTTTTGCTTATTTCTGTTTATAAGTGACGCTACTTAGTGCAGCATCACCATAATGAATAACAACACGACCAAAGCGATACTAAGTACTACAACGGATCCTATGCTGCCCGATTTCTGGATGTATGTGCGTATTTCCTTGATTGTGCCGACTTTCTCTCGACTTTTGAGCCAATGGTTGACGGCCCAGGCAACCAAAATAACCGCTACAAGGAGCGCAGCAGTTGCAGTGGGCCCCACTTTTGTGACAAGTAGTACGATTACAACGGCCATCGAAATGGTCGCTATACCTCCCTTTGCGATGATGACCGCGATAGTATAAGGGTCAAACGCCTGCATGGAGCCATCGATTCGGTGTGATTTCATGGCACGAATACCCCGATCGATAATGGACTGGTGCCGATGATGTTTGTCGCTGAGTTGCTGCAGGAAGTTCAGTAGTAGCCGCAAAATCACCAAATACAGCAAAATAACCAACCCGTAGGCTAGCATAACAGGAAGAGATGGTGCAGTATCAGCAAGTGAATCCATAACGTTATTATATCTAATATATCTAGATAAGAAGAAAGACCTCCTATTCGGAGGTCTATTCTTATAATTCGGCACCGTGCTAGTTTCCCACTTGTGGCAGTATAATCGCCGCAGCTAGGCTTAACTTCTGTGTTCGGAATGAGAACAGGTGTTTCCCTAGCGCCATGGGCACCGAAGTAAGGCTTGAGACGCTTTCTAGCCGATATATCAATCGCTG
>JAQGGV010000069.1 GCA_028289185.1 Candidatus Saccharimonadota bacterium | reverse complement strand
TTCAACCAAGTTGGCGACCACTTCGCGCAGGTGGTCTTTGTCTAAATCAACATAGAAAATCGGCTCGACATTACGCTCTTTGGGTCGAGCGTCCTTGGCAGCCTTGAAGAACAATCGCAATTGTTTTTCGTCGGCCTTTGGCTTGAGGCCCTCAACGACATCGGCGGTAAACGACACAACATCCAGTACTTTGGGGTTATTCTGCATACGGCCATCGTCAGCCTTGGTGACATCCAGCAGGTCCTGAAACAGGCGTCCCAAGTGCTCGGCCGATTCGTGGGCCTTGGTGATGTATTCATGCGCTTTGGCGTCGATGGTGGCGGTGGCTGGGTTTAGTGCCAGGCCTAGGTAGCCCTCAATTGACGCAACCGGTGTACGCATTTCGTGACTGGCGGTGCTGATGAACTCTGCCTGGGCTCGTTCCTCGGCCTGTTCCTTGGTGATGTCACGGAATACCATAATGGCGCCTGCACCCAATCGCCCAATTGGCGAGACGACAAGTTCAATTTGGACCTTTTTGCCCGAACTGGTCTGTAGCTGCAGGTCGTTGCTGCGTTTTGGCTGGTTGGTCGTCAGAACTTCAAAGACGGGGTCGGTACTTTTCTCTAGTTCGTGGTCATTTTTGCCCAGCAGTTGCATGACCGATTTGTAGTCTAGTCCCATGGCGTCCTGGTGAGCCCATCCGACCAAGCGTTCGGCTGCTGGATTGATAAGTTCGATTTGACCGGTGTTACCGATGGCAATCACACCATCGCTGATGGCGTTAATCACGACTTCTGATTTATTGGCGACCTGGTTCAGCTCGTTCGCCAGATCGTAGTAGGCGCGTTCTTTTGTCTTCTCGGTGCTGGATTTACCGTGCCACAGGACAAAGCTCATCAGCAGCGGCAACAGACCGCCAAGCGACAGAGTAAAGATAATATAGGCGTCGAGTTGCTTGCTGAATAATAGATAGCCAAATATAGCGATAATGCCCGCGCCCAGCAACCCCAACAGCGCCATACCGAATACCCCGCTAAAGACACTTGCGATCATCCACAGCGCCAGGAACGGTGACGAGCCGCCGCCCGTTTCACTAATTAGTACCGAAACAGAGGCCAGCATAATGATATATGCGGCCAGTGCACTAGTGGTGTAATAGCGTTCGGATGCCCAGAAATACGATGTAATGGCAATGGCCAGGCTGACAACCGCCAGGCTGACAGTCAGGATTGATACGTTGAAAACGCCACCTGGTTGGCCAATACCTCGCATACTGACCCACGCAAAAAGCACCAAAATAATGGCGTCAATCAGGGCTGTCGCTTCGCATACGCGGCGATGCCAGAACGGTGTCAAAGCTAACGGTCTTATAGTGCCTCCCCTTTTTAGTCGTAGGCTTAAGCAGTATTATGCCGTATCAACAGCCCTGAATCAAGGGTGGATTACAGTGGCGGTAAACTTGCTAAAAGCTTGAAAATGCGGTATAATGTATATACAGAGGCCGCAACACTGCGACCTAGTTTACCCCTAGGAGTATAGTCCTGTGACAAA
The DNA here is from genome assembly GCA_028289185.1 of Candidatus Saccharimonadota bacterium. Taxonomy (GTDB): domain Bacteria; phylum Patescibacteriota; class Saccharimonadia; order Saccharimonadales; family Saccharimonadaceae; genus UBA2112. The sequence goes on along the minus strand of JAQGGV010000069.1, from coordinate 1,651 downwards.
TGATGAAATTCGATCGTGTACGGTCGCATTTGACAGTGGTGAATGGTCTGAGAAGCCAGTACACTTCACGGTGCGCATGGATATCAAAGCCGCCACTGTCTACTGTGCAACCGCCGAGAACGAAGGTATCACGCCGGGCGCCCGTCAGGACGCCATCAACGAGATCTGCATGCAGTTCCCGGTAGACGCCAACGAACAACTCGGTGACACGATCTGGCAGCGCGACTGGCCGGTTACATGGCCTCACCTTTCGGTGGTGCCCGACAATGTTCGGCCGCACGATTTGCCCCACATCACGCACCGGTTCTTGCATTCCTGATCTGTGTACGACAATCCCACCCTGCTAGACGGTTAAAAGGAGTAAAACGCTTTGCTTCCCAATCACCCAGTGGCACCTCACAGGATTAAGTGCCGCGTTGGCGCATTTCCGTTCAGTGTCACTACCGTGTTACCAACTGGCCTTGTCTGGGCCGCTAACCTCGGTTGCTCCGTCGCTCAGGAACAAGGCGCAGCATTGATTGTCACCGAATTCGAGAGAGGTGGCAGGCTGAAGTTTCCGCATCCACCAGATCGAAAGGTCGAGTGGAGCGACTTCAGCCCGCAACCCTACCTCGACATGTACTAACGCTCCACGGAGGTAAACGAACCGCCGCACTGGTTAACCAGTGCGGCGTTCACCTTTTTAGGGGGTTTTGAACTTATTCAGTAACGGTGATGCCGTTCCAAAATGCGACATAGTTCGTAAAGTCTTTTTTGACGCGTTCGATTGAGCCATCTTTTGGTTCAGGGTAGAACCAGGCGCCAAATTCATTCCTCTGTCCGTCAACAGTCACGTCATAGTAGCTACACTCACCTTTCCATACACAGGTGGTGTGGTGGTCGCTGTCGTTGTAATATTCCCGTTTGATACTGCTGGGTGGGAAATACCAGTTGCCCTCAATTTTGATCAGATCCTCTTCCGGTGCCTCGGCGACGACCGTGTTTTTCCAAGTTGCTTTCATATACAAAGTATAGCACATTCCCCTTAGGAATTCGTGTCGTTGTGCTCTGATACGATGCCGTTGAGGGGAATTTCGCTGATTGGTTTCGGGCGACCGAACCTGCGGATGTGGCTGCGCTTGATCTTGGCAACCTCGGCAATCACCGCGTTTTCTTCTTCGCGATTTGCGCGTTCTAGTTTTTCGATATGGGACTTCAATATCTTTTTGGGGTTGTGGTGGTGGGAGCGAATCATTACGTACTCCATGGTTTACCTACAGTGTTTTTAGGGTGTTTACGATGTTCTTGGCGTCGTTATAGGCAGCTTGGTTATCGCTGCGAGCATTCTTGAGCTGTGCTTCATAGCCGGATAGGATCTTGTGGTCGGTATTGTAGTTGGTTGGCTGCAAGGCAATGATCTTGACCTCGACGTTGCCGGCGATGTTCTGGGCGGCGGCGATCTGCGCCTGCAGGTCGGTCAGTTGCTTTTGCAGATTGGTGACGTCTTTGCCGGCTGTTTTGGCGGCGTCGATCCGTGTCTGCAGCTTGCCGGCAATTGTCGTCAACTGCGTGTCTGTTGCCTGGATGTCGTCGGCCATTTTGATCAGGTGGATTTTGGGTGTGACCAGTGCATAGACACGGTATTCGGTAAGGATACTTGCGGCGTCTGTAC
>JAQGGV010000023.1 GCA_028289185.1 Candidatus Saccharimonadota bacterium | reverse complement strand
GGTCAATGGTCCTTGGGCAAAGTTTAGCCAGACAGTTGACTACATGATGGAGTTAAAGCCAAAAGTTGCTTTCCCAACACACGACGCCTTTCTGTCCATCGACGGAGATGGGTTAATTGACCACATGGTTGGTGGTTTTGCTGCCAAAGTTGGCACAGAATATAACAGACTCGCCATTGGCGAGCCTGTAGAGTTATAGCCGAGCTGTAACAAAGTAATTGTTACTTGAGGCCCTTTTCGGCATCCTTGCGAATAGTTGTTGCTGTTGACTTAGCATCATCTGCAACGCGACGAGCACGCGAGCGAGCCTCGCCACCAAGTTCTGATGCCTCGGCTGCAATTCGTTCTGCAGTTGCCTTGGCACTACGGCCAAATGCCGCTGCCTCTTGACTGGCAGAGTCGGCACTTTTACGAAATGTTTTCGCACTTGTGTCGCCAACATCCTTTAGTTTGTCCGCTTGTACTTTTGCCTTTTGTTTAGCTTCGTCGGCTTTGACCCTTAAATCAGCGCGGGTTTCCTTGCCACTCTTTGGAGCAAGCAAAATTCCTGCCAGGAATCCACCAGCGGCTGCGACGGCGAGTTTAACTACTTTTGACATGTTATTCCTCCTTTATTTGACACTAGCGACGAAACAGCTCGACGACTGTTGAAATTAGTTTAACTGGGCTAAGCCACTCCGTTGCCTCGGCAATGTGGTTGGTAACCGACTCAATGTTTTTTGCAATTCTGTTAACCCGCAGAATCAACACTGTAATCGTCGCCAGTAGTGCGACAATCACAAGTGACAGCAGAATCACTGTGATGGTTAGTAGTACGATAATTGTTGATTGATCACCCATACTTCTATTATAAACCTAGTTGTTATCGTATAATGTTGTTGTTACAACAACAATTGTTGTTTTATTAACATCAATCGTATTATCGTTCGAGGTACTAAGGAGTCAGCCTGTTAATATCGCGTGGAAACAGCGTCGCTTCCTTGACGTTACCTAGACCGATTGTCTTTTGTACCAAGCGATCAATGCCAAAACCACAGCCACCATGGGTAGGCAGACCGAACTTAAAGGCTTGAAGGTAGTATTTGAATCCTTCGTGCGTGACGTCGAGGCCCTTTGCGGTCATCTGTTCAATCATCTTTTCGTAGTTGTTTTCACGCAGCGGAACAGTCGCGATTTCGAGACCGCGGAACAATAAATCACCCCAAGCAACGGTGCCGTCATCCTTGAACTTATGATAGAACTTGCCAGCCACTGCTGGGAAGTTAACAGCATAAACCAGGTCGCTGCCAAGTTGCTTGCGTGCATGATCCGCGATAAAGCGTTCCTCGTCTGGTGTTAGGTCCTTTTCATTGGTCGTGTCGGTCTTGGTCGCCTTGGTATACATCTCATGAATTTCAGCAATCGTAAAGTGTGGGACTTTGCCATCCTCGGGTAGTTTCAGTTCTGGGGCGTTGAGTGTCTTTAGGTCTGCCGCGTGCTCGTCATACGCGCGCTTCAGAACCGCTACGGTCATGTTGCCAACGATGTCCATGACTTCCTCGTGGCTCTGCACAAAGCCAACCTCAATATCGAGCATCGTTAACTCGGTCAAGTGCCGTGTTGTTGCGCTAGGTTCTGCGCGATAGCTATGGTTGATTTCGTAAACACGCTCGAATGCACCAACCATGATTTGCTTGTAAAACTGCGGGCTTTGCGCCAGTGTGGCAGTCTTGCCAAAGTAATCGAGTTTAAATACTTCCGCTCCACCCTCGGTTGCTTCTGCCAAAAGTTTTGGCGTGTCAATTTCGACAAATTCTTGTTCGTTCAGATATTCGCGGATGTAGCGCGTCAAATCAGCACGAATCTTGAAGATTTTTTGTTCCTGCAGGTTACGAATATTCAGTACGCGATATTCAAAGAGTGTATCCAGGTTTTCTGGTTTGTGCTGAATCGGCTTGTCGATTTCGATTGGCGGTTCCTCGGTAACAGGCACGTCTACTTCGACTTTGACATCATGGAGTTCTGCGCCACCAGGTGCACGCTCGTCGGCAACAACGGTGCCAGTGAACTTCACCACGGTACCAATTTGCAGACCTCGGAGCTTCTCTAGCTCGGCCTTGTCATCGATGAGACTCTGCGTCAAACCAGACCTGTCACGAACCGTCAAAAAGTTGAGACCGCCGAGCAGGCGCTTTTTATGTAACCACCCATGAATTGTGACCGTCTCGCCAATTTTAGAAGCGAGATCGCGGTTTAATGTTCGTTCCATCAGATTTCCTCTAGTTAGACTGCCAAATTATCTGCTAACAGTGTATCACTTCTCTGTTAATCGGCCAAGAAGCGAGCCAGTGATGTCAGCAAGTGTGACCAGCCCGACGGTTTTGCCGTCATCGTCAACAACCACCAGCATGTGCTGGTGACTCTTTTGCAGCATATGTAATGCGGCTGGCAATGTCTCGTCCTGTTCGATATGGAGGATCTGCGGAGACATTGTTTTTTCAACCGTTTCCGAACGCTTAGAAACCGTAACATCCAGTAGTTGCGAAATATCGAGCACACCCACCACGTTATCGATGGTGCCACGAATAACAGGGAAACGATTGTGGCCGCTGTGATGTAAATCATCCAACACTAGCGGGCCCAATAGCTCGGTATGCTTGATACTGACAATGTCTCGGGTTGGCGTCATGATTGATTTTACCTCTGTGGTATGCCAATTTAGTCCGTTGCCAATGATTGTTTGTTGGTCATCAGTCAGGACACTACCAGAAGTCACTATCAGATGTTGCAGCTGCTCAACAGATTCGATTTTTTGGTCAGTCGGACTCTTTTGCCCACTACCGAGAAGCCAGCCGATAACTGCATACTTCTCTAAAAAGTTCAAAATCTTTGGTTCCTGCGGATCGTACATTGCATGGCCAGCTTTGCTGACAAAACCCAGCCGACTGAGTGGCTGAATAATAATGATTATAAGTGCCGTATAGACCGCTCCCCAGCCACCCCAAATCATAATCGAGAACGCCACAGCTATAACAAGCATCAGCATCGCAACCTTTGACCTGAATGAAACAAGGTTATTAAATAACTTCTCGCGGCGTAGCGATGCAGTGTCAGCGCGTCGTTTCAACTCGAAATGACTGTGCGGCACCCGATTCAACCGCACCGATTCGTGAAGCAACAACAATATACAGGCGACTGCCCACACGATTACCAGTAGCGTTATCATACGTTAACTATACTATATATTACCACCACCGTTGGAGCCAGTCCTCGCTTAGGTTATAATGGATAACAATAACGGAGGAATTTTGTGAGTAAGAAAACCTGGATCATTTTTGCTGTCATCTGTGCGGTTGTCCTGGGTGGATTAATTGTCCTATCCCAAAAAGATAAAGTAAATGTTGCGAGCGTCGATCAATCGCAATTACAAGTAGCTGCTCCGGCCAATGGCAACATCGCCGATCACGTAACTGACCTAGCCAAGAGCAAGGTCACCCTGATTGAATATGGTGATTTCCAATGTCCTTACTGTGGCCAGGCTTACCCTGCGGTCAAGAAAATCACAACAGATTATGCGTCCAAGATCACCTTCGTCTTCCGTAACTACCCTCTATCAACACTGCACCCGAACGCCAAGGCAGCCGCTGCAGCCGCTGAGGCAGCTGGCCTGCAGGGTAAATACTGGGAAATGCACGACCAGCTGTACCTATCGCAGAATGAATGGAGCACACTCTCTACTGACGATCGTACGAATAAATTCACCGACTATGCCAAGGCACTCGGCATCAAAGATTTAAGCAAGTTCAAAACTGATATGGCCGCAGACAACGTCAACAAAAAAATCGACTTCGACCTAGCACTAGGCAACAAATTTGGAGTTACGGGTACACCAACCTTCGAGCTGAATGGTACCAAAGTCAGCGATGACGTTGCATCAAGTGTCATCAGCACAGGTAGCGACGGCGCGGCTATGCGCAGCGCGATAGATACCCTTCTTAAATAGGGACAGCCTCTGGCCAACTCAGCACAGTGAATTCAGCAGGCCTCACCCTAGGCTAGCCCAAACCACATCTTTTACCAAACCATCGTGCCGCCCTGGAGAATCTTGACGCTTGCTCAAGATTCTCTAGAATGTCACGATGGTCTTGAAAGATTGGACGGCCAGGCGATTCTACGATGTAAACCCCCAGATATTATGAAAGACCGCTCCGGTGCCGTGGAGCGGTCTCTTTTGTTTCGTCCTAATGGACTATTGAGCGATATACAGTTGCCATTCGGCAGGCACCACATCCACTGCTATCTGTTTGCGTCGCGTGGACACAAACGTGATGGCTATTGGCATGAGGTTCATTCACTCCCTTATTTTCTAAATCTCTCGTCGCACTTAATTCGACCTATTTCATATGTTTTTTGCGTATTTCGGTGCGACACGCATAGATGAGAATAGCAAGGAAAGGGCTTTGTGTCAAGACTAGGGCAAGCGTAAGATGTATCATTTACCCCTGTTACAGCTGTGGTTTCAGGGTGTAAAACTACTCGCCAGGTGTGGCGGAGGGGCTGGCTGCTTTGAGCTGCTTCTCCTTGACCGAAAAGACCAAGATAGCGGCTATGAACATGAGTGACGCAGAGACCAGGAAGATGCGCTGCAGACTGCTACTAAAGGCATTTACGACCTTGCTGGAGTACTCAGTTTGCTCCTGAGTGAACTGCGTGACTGCTTGGTCCTTGTAAATGGTCGGTAGCTTGCTGACGCTCGCATTGAAGCCTGTCGTAATCTGGCCTTTGATGTCCGGCGTATTCAAGTTTAGCAATGTGTTTGAGTCATTGAAATTACCAATTTTGCTCGCTGTGGGACTCTGGCTAAGGCTTTGAACATAGGCGTCGTTCTGGATATCACCTAGCCCATTGGTTATACCGGCAGTCAGCATGGCGCCAAACACCGCGATACCGATGGTTGAGCCCAGGCTTCGGAACAACTGGTTGGAGCTGGTTGCCGCACCAAGTTCATGTTGTTCGAACTCATTCTGAACCGCCAAGTTCATGACCGGCATGACAACACCAAGTCCAGTACCCAGGAAGAACATCAGGACGGCTTCGTAGGCAAATGTTGACGATGGTGACAATGTTGCTAGCAAGCCAACCATAACAGTTGCAACGACGATACCAACCTGCATAAAGATCTTGTAGCGACCGGTTTTAGAGATGATCTGTCCCGAGCTGATTGACGTAATCATCAGGCCAACGATCATCGGTAGTAGCATCAGGCCGGACTGCGTTGGTGTAGCGCCAAAGACTTGCTGATTGAACTGCGTCAAGTACAGGATTGCACCCAGGAAGGCTGCGCCAAAGAGTGTCGCGACACCCATAATCAACACGTAGTTACGGTTTTTAAAGAAGCGAAGTGGGATGATTGGTTCCGGAGCTTTGCGCTCGACCAGGATGAAGCTGATAACAGATACGGCAACAATGCTATACATAGCCGCTCGGAGCGATGTCAGATCCCAACCAGATGCGTTCAGGAAGCCCTGGAAGATTTGCTGCGTGTTATCAACTGCTAGCACCAACGTGCCTAGTCCAATTGTCAGCAGGATTGCACCAGCGTAGTCGATCAATGGTTTGCGGTCGTGTTTGAGCGGCGGACAAAAGATGGCGATGACAGCAAAGGCAGCAACTGCAACAGGAACGTTAATCCAGAAAGTCCAACGCCAGTCAGTCACAAGTCCAAAGAGATGCTGCTTGTCAGTCAACCAGCCACCCAGAAGCGGGCCAACAACCGATGACAGACCAAAGACAGCACCGATGAGACCCTGCCACTTACCACGTTCGCGGGCAGCAAACAGGTCACCAATAATTGTGAAGGCATTCGCGGTAATAATACCGCCGCCGATACCTTGGAAGGCACGAGCAGCAATCAGTTGCGTCACATCACCTGACATACCAGACAGTAGTGAGCCGAGTCCGAACACAGCAACACCAATCAATAGGACAAGGCGCCGGCCAAAGAGGTCGGAAAACTTACCGGCGATAGGCACAGTAATGGTAGTCGTTAGCAGGTAAGCTGTAACAATCCAGCTTAGCTGGTCAAAAGCATTGAAATCCTCGACAATTTTGCCCAAGGCGGTTGCGATGATTGTCTGGTCCAGTGCGACCAGGAACATGCTGGCCATGACTGAAATCATGATGATTACTTTACTGCGCAATGATAAATGGTGATGCATATGCTCCCTTTTTTCCTTTTTTACTTTTCGCTACTTGAGTTTTTGTACGCCTTGAAGCCTTCGACTTGTGCAGACATCTGCGCAACCATGCTTTCAAGCATTTCTTCTTTCAGGAAAACCACTCCACTAGGGCCGCCGCTCAGAACGTAGAGACGATCACCAGCCTTGAGGCCTAAATCTTCACGGGCATCAGCGGGGATAACAATCTGGCCTTTGCTGCCGATTGTTGCCGTTCCGTAAAGTTTTTTGCCATGCATTGGTGCACCCATATGGTTTTCTCCTTATGCCATTATTGTATCAGAAGTATGAAAAGTGTGTCAACACCCACTATACCTACCACGAAATACTATTGGCAATATGGATAGTAATTGGCACAACCACCATCCCAATCAGTAGCCCAAGCGACACTGCCGAAACAGCGAAATCGACGTCCAGTTTCTCTATTTCGGCGAGGGTTATCGAATTCAAGCCGATCGGCGCCATGCTGGCAACCAGGATTATTTGCGCATCAATACCATGCAGGCCAAATAACTTTATAAAGCAGATGCCGACCAACGCACCGAGTCCTAGTCGCAGCACTAGTTCGATAGTAAAGAGACCGGGATGTTTTAGTTGCCATTTAAATTTAATACCTAGGGCAAACAACAACGTCCACGATACTATCAGTGCCATTGGCTCAAAGATATTCATAACAGGCATCGGTACGCTGGCACCAGAAAACTTGAATGTAATACCTATAACAAGGGCCCATAGCGTCGGCGCAATGAGTACACGCGAGACAATCGCACTGACTTTTGGTCGGTGCTGTGCCAGTCCAGCAATCACAATATACAGAACGCTAAAAATCATGATCGCATTAAAGCAATCAATGACCGCCAGTCGTGCCAAACCGTCCGCCCCATAGGAAGTGGTGACGAATGGGTATAGGAACCCGATATTTAATATGGCCGATCCAGCCAGAAGTGAGCCGAATGTCTTGGCCTTGACCCTGCGCAGTGCCGTTTTGCGTAGTAGTAGCGCGACGAGGGTCGTCACTGTCACGATAACCGGTGGCAGCAGCGCCAAATAGACCAAGCCATTGAGGTTTACCTTTACGATTGCGAGGAAAATAACGATAGGCAGACCGACGTAAAATACCGCGCTGAGGAGTAGTGAGCTGTGACGTTCGCTGACAAGCCCAACCCTCCGCAAAATGACTCCCGCAAGAAAAATCGCCAGCAGCGGCAGAAGTTGCATAAGCGTATTGAGCATTACATCAGTATATCAACCACTCTACAGAGAAGCCATGCGTAGTATGGCCTTTCCCTTTCTTAGTAATCAAAACGGCGCCGGGGTAGGCGCCGTTTTGTATGTGAAGATTTAATGTGCGTTATGTGCACTGCCCTGATGCCAACGCATCGGCTCGTACGATATACCCGCCTTTCGCCTCTTTGTGACAGGCGGAACGAGTCGCTCCGCAATTGATTTGCTCAATGTCTTGAGCGGAGACTTTCGCTCCAAAAATTGGTGGATTTTTTCGTCGACTTGTTGGTCTACGACTGAGTGCATACACCCTCCTCTTCGATTATTTCCACTGGCTCGTGCCAGATATACCTATGATACTAAGCCTAGCCACCAAGACCTGTAAGGTATCTCACTTTTAAGCAGTGGCATTATTCATAAAGCGAAGGCAGATGCTAAAATAGATGAGTGGAAGATATAGCCAAACTCCTCCCGACCCAGTCAACCAGACGAGCGGTGAAGAAGCGTTCGATTTTGATTTACCAAGGAGAAGTGCCTCGGCAGGCTTATATCGTGCTTTCGGGCGTTTTCAAAACATACCGCTTGGGCAACTTTGGTGAGGAACAGATCGTTGGTTTTCGAACCAAGGGTGATGTGTTCCCCGAAACATGGTTGTTTGGTAAAACCTCGTCGACACTCTTTTATTACGAAGCCCTTGAGGATTCCGAAGTCCTGACCGTTGAAAAGCCAGTCCTCCTAGAACTTATAGAGAACAATGCAACAGTTCGGGATCAGATGTTTGATTACCTGGCCCGCGGCTATACCAGTTTGCTTATGCAAGTGACCGCGCTCGAGCAGTCACGCGCCGCCGAGAAACTATTGCTTATGATGTATTACCTGATGTTTCGCTATGGCAAACAGACGGCAACAGGCATCTACCGCGTAAACCTGCACCTAACCCATACGACACTGGGTAGCTTGATGGGCCTCACCCGCGAAACGACAACCATGGAGCTCGGTCGTTTGAAACGCAAGAAAGTCATTAGTTATGACAGCAAAGGTTATGACATTAACCGTCGCGAACTCGAACGCCGCCTAGGCGACGAGAGTTTCATGAGCCTACACCTGCAGGACACCGACATATAAGACTATACGAGGGAGGACTCACCCCCCAATCAATAGCCGGAATGAATCCGGTTATTGCTCCCCACCCCTAAAGCCCGTGCTGCACAGTTGCCTTTGGCGGCTATTATTTGTGGCTACGCCAGACTGTCTTGGACAATCTGCAACAGTTCACGTGGAGATGCCCACGCCTTTAGGACATAGCGATCTGCTCCTAGGCGATATGCATCATCAATTTCATCTTGTAAATCATAATTGCTAAATACGACGACTTTCACATCAGGATGAGACTTTTTCAAATCGTACTTCTTGAGGAACTCGACACCGTCCATAACAGGCATGCGGAGATCGAGCAAAATCAAATCTGGGCTGTGGTCGCCAGCGGTCTTTAAGGCTTCTTTGCCATTATGAGCAACAGCTACCTTATATCCCGATTGGTTAAGAAGGGTGCTGTAAACTTCTGCTAGTTCTGGTTCGTCTTCGACGATGAGGATGGATTTCTTTCCTTTTGCCTGGGCCATAGGTCTCTCCGATATCATCAGTATAGCCGACCGTATGTGGCCAAAAGTATGAAATATCTTACAATTCGTGTAGTAGGATTGCCTACATTTTTCGTGGTAGTCGCACTGTAAACGTCGATCCTTTGTTTTCGGAGGACGATACGCCAATAGTGCCACCGTGCAATACGACCAAGTGATGCGCCAAGTATAGACCAATCCCCGTCCCTGTTACAAAGTCGCTGCGAGCATTACTAATACGGCTAAATTGCTTGAATAACTTGTTCAAATCCTTGTCTGCAATGCCAACGCCAGTGTCCTTTATGACAAGCACCCACGATTTGGCTCGCCGGTGCAAGCGTACGCTTACCTTGCCCTTTGGTGGCGTGTATTTAATAGCGTTACTCACCAGGTTCTCGGCAACCATCCGTAGCATATGACTATCACCTACAATCATACCTCGCGGCGGCGATTGCAGTTCGAGCTTGATCTCGCCCTTATTCGCTTCCTCACGCTGTTCATCGACAACCTCGCGCACCATGTCGGCGATGTCGAACTTGTGCTCTGCCAAAACGATGCGGCCGGCTTCCAGCTTGGCAAGATGCAATATGTCGTTGATAACGTGTAGTTGGCGATTATTGCTATTGTAGGCACGTTCCAGATAGGTTCGTTGTTGCGATGTCAGGTCGCCAGCAAAGCCCTGCAACACCATACCCAGGTATTGCTTGACGCCTGTGGCCGGCGTGCGTAACTGGTGCGAGGCCAGTGATAGCAGCTCGTCCTTGGCAAAATTCACATCCTGTTCCTTTTGGAACACGAGTTTACGGTAGCGGCTGCGGAGCAAATAGCCAGAAATGCCGGCAACAAGTAATGATACTCCCAATCCGCCAATTAGCAAGAATTGTGGTAAATAGTTTATCGAGAAAGGTACGATACTGGCTGTATCAAAACTATAGACAAGCGTGAATGTCTTGCCGAACTCATCAATTTTTTGGACCGCACGACGCTGATCACTGTCGGTCGTTTGGTTCATTTGGTACTGTAAGTTTTCTGGTTTTTCGTCACCCAGATAAACCCTCAGGTCAGTATGGGTAAGGTCGATGTCCTTGAAAACGCTACTGAAAAAGATATCGCCGCGAAACATCGCCACAGAATAACCCCGAAGAGCCTGTGTTTTTTCATCGGACGATGAGAGCGGCAATGAGGTGTCGTAATAGGGTGATACCAGCAAAAAGCCGGGCTTGGTGTTCGGGTCAGCCTTTTTGGTCGAAAAGATGTTTGGTAAACTACCACTCAGCTTCACCTCCCCAAACTTCCCGGCATCAGACATTGCAGTGGTGATTGATTGCTCAATAGCGAGTGACGTGCCGACTGCTTTGCTGGTTAAGTCTGTCCGGGGAGTAACAAACGCAATCCTAGCTGCCTGTGGGCTATTACCATTTGCAACACCAATCGCTTCCATACCCGAAAAATTATTGCTCAGGTGAAAAACGTCAATAAATTTATCCCAGGACGCCTCGTCGACTGTTCCGGATTGCAAGTCACCTGTACTACCATCAAGCAGATACGCGTACGAATCAAAAACTCCATCGACTTGAGTCGAGTTTTCCCTGAAACGACGATCGATTGAGCGTGAACGTGAGCTCTCGACATTGGCCGTCGTCAGCGCATAACCAACCAGACTGCCGATTGCAATGAGGAGGAATATGATAACCGGTAGTGCGCCATATGAAACTGCCGGCCAGCGCATAAGCGTTCGTGACCGAAGATGCCTTCTAACTGACTTTAAACGAAGTTTACTCACATCATATACTCGCCGTTACTACTATAAACCTCTCTCAACAGACCATCAAATGCTCGTGGTGAAACTACTATAGAGTTTCGCCCTGATATTAGTTGTGAGAATATTTACAAAGCACACGCATAGGAGATAATGAGGTTAACTAATAACCCAAAAATCCATCTTTTTTACTATGCTTTACACCGTGAGTTTCGAGAATTTTCTCGGTCGAGACCACAAATGCTGGCGGACCTGATAGGTAGTAAACAGTGTCGTCATCAGAGGCTTTAATCACCTTTTCGAGTGTCTCTGCGAATGAATCACGGGTGACAAAATGACTATCTTGAATCAAGTGTTTAAGCTCATCCTGATACAAATAGTAGCCCGAGGAACTGTAGATAAGGGTCAACGTGGTGTCGACCTTGGCATCATGAACGAAGCGCGCGAGTGAGCGCATAGGCGTAATGCCAATGCCGCCCGCCAGTAGCACTACCTTCTTGGATGGTTTTTTGTCCAGCGTAAATACTCCGAGGGGGCCAATCATATAGATAGCAGTTCCGATTGGCAAACTATTCAATTTCTTTTTGAAATCCGTTGTACGAATGCGAGTAGAAACCTGCAAAGTATCCTCGGTTGGGGAGGCGGCAATCGTAAATAATCGTGCTGGTTTACCCAGAATAAATCGTGGGATGAACCAAACACCGTACTGGCCAGCCTGGTAGTTGAATTTCCGACGAGGAGCAAAAATAAATGTCGTAATATCTTCGCCTTCTTCGCGCTTCTCTACCAGATGTAACTTGTGAATCGTAAATAATCCGACAAATGTCTTGAGCATTTCCAGCGTGACGTAGATCGTAAACCTAAACTTATACTTTTTCATGGCTTTGTCCCCCTATATATTGCTGTAGTCCGCGTTCGCCAGCGTTCATAATTTTGGCATGATTCATAATAAACACAGGTCTTAGCAGCGGACCGAACACATTCATCCACCATTTAACTGTTCTGACGTGCCAGTTAATCGTCATTTTTGCCATCCTGTCATGCCTATATAGTTTAAAATCACCCTGCCCGACTAGGTCACCCTCTGAATCAAAGGTAATTTCCTTGCCGTGGTTATATTGCGTAATCGTGAGGGTCAGACGGAGTTTGTACCAAGCTGCTCCGCGCCATGTGCAGCGAAAACGCGTCCCGACGCCAATGTATTCATCCAACATTTCGACCTTTTCCAGACCTCCCCACCAACTGGACCAATCCTGATATCGTTCGAGTGCTGCCCATACAAAGTCTTGCTTTGAATCGATGGACCAGTAGTCAGTGAACGTATAATCGTGCGAGCTCATACGCATTAGTCTAGCAAATTAAGTAACCTCGAAGTAGCCAGCCAGCCATCGGACACTGTCGCCGAAGCGTGGTTCGTACGACAGGATCAGCGCTTTCTTGTAACTACGGCCGTCATGAATCGAATCAATCATTGCTCTGGCGACATCTGCTCTCGATATGTGCGACAACATACCAAATCGCCGATTTTGGGGTGCTAGTTCGCCATGGTGGTGCCCATTTGTGAGTGCAGTGGGGCGAAAAATTGTCCAGTCGAGACCGCTTTTTTGGATAAGTAATTCCTGATGGTTTTTCTCTATGAACAACCAACGCAGACCAAGTGTTAGGCCAACTCTCGCCAACCATGTGCACTGTTTTTTGCTGTCGCCCGTTGCGATTGCCGTTACGCACAATAACCGCCTGACGTGGTCTGTGTGCATTGCAGCGATAATATTCTGAGTACCTCGACTCAGTACTTTGCTACGTCCAGACAATGGTGGACCGATTGCTTGGCGCGAGGATAGACCAAGTGCGCAGATAACCACGTCATGTCCCTTTATGGCACTACTGAGTGACTTTTCATCGAGCACGCTTCCACTGACATACGAGACTTTTGGATTTTTGAGACCAGCCACGTCAGGACGACGCGAAAAGATCGTCACCTCGTGACCCGCATCGAGTGCCGTTATAACCACCTGCAGACCGATGCCCCGACTACCACCAACCACAATAATCTTCATGCACTTAGCCTAACAGAGTTTTGATTGTCCTGCCGTTATTTTTTGCGCAGGAAGTAAAAGCCGATGAACCCCGAGACTGTCAGACTAGTCGCAATGATAAGCCAGAACATGCCAGGCCATTCCTTGCCCGGTAGATCAACGTTCATACCGTACAGGCCGGCAAGCATGGTTGGAACCGTAAATGCCAGCGTAATGACTGTCAGCAAACGAATCGTTTCATTCAAGCGAGTATCCATGACGGCACGATATGAATCACGAGTGTTCGTTATGGTTCGTAGCAAACTTTTACAGCGTGCAATCAACTGTTCGTATTCAATCGAAAGATCTTCGACCAAGTCACGGTCGTCCTCGTACAGTGGCAAGATCTTGCCGCCCAGGATTTTCTCGAGCGCTGTGTTGGTTGGCAGCAGGGCATCGAGATAATCGTTTAATTTACGTTCATACTCAGTCAGAGTCAGTATGTCCTTTGAGCCTAATGATCGAACGTCGCTTGATGTCGCACGCATTTGGCGGTTGATCGATGCCACGCGGGTTTGGTACTGGTGTGAAATTGCTTCAACCATCAACATAAATAATTTCGTTTTTTGCGTGGTTGGTGCCTGAGTTTTCTCGATAAAAGGCTGCCACAGGCGACCCAGACTGTCGCGGCTGATAGTCACAATGTGTTGTTTGCCAAGCGCAAACAGAATCGGTGTCGTGTAATCATTAAAGTCGTCGTCAGTATCAGGCAGGCGCGTAATGAAATAAGTCCATCCGTCCTCGACTTCGGCACGTGGTACCTCATGCGGGTCGAGTGCATCGGCCATTAAATCCTGATCAATACCAAGCTCAATTAATTGTTGCTGTTCGGCCTCGGTTGGCTTTTCTGATCGGATCCATGTACCCGGCTGAAGCGCATCGAGCTCCCTAATCGCCGGTTTATGGTGAGTAGAGCGTAGATAGGTAATCATACTCACTCCTTTCAGGTTACGTGTTTGTCCCCATTGTATCAGACACGACTAGACCTGGTGACCAAACAGCAGCAGCGCGAACGGAACTATAATTTACGACTGAGGGAATAGATGTTCGTAGGCATCTGCCCACAGTTTGCCGAGCGATTGGTAACCCTTGTCATTTGGATGGACACCGTCAACCAGCTCGTTCAGATGGTGCTCAAAATAATCATAACTGCCCGTGTCACCCCGGACGATACGCGCGTTTCCAGTTGTAATAGTGTCCAGCTGAGTGCGATAGTCCAAAAATGCCTGTTTGCTGCTTTCGATTGTGTCTTTTGTCACGATGCCTGGCGTGATGAATGGCGGATAGTTCACAATAACTTTATCCACTCCGCGATCAAGCAAGCCGTAAATAGTACTTTTGATATTGCTCGCGTATTCTTCGGGCGAAACAACTGAATAAGCGTTGATTGCATCATTTGTACCCAGCATCAATGAAACGACATGCACACCCTCGGACTGAAAAATCATAGCGGCATCGGTAAAATTCCTGTTATCTACTGTCCAATCACTAGTCTTTGTACCACTGATACCTCTGTTTACGGCGCGGTAATGAGGTCCAAGGTCTGCAATTTCGTTTTGGACGGCATTATGTGACCCGTCAGCGCCTACCGTTATCGAGTCACCGATAAAGCCAATCGCTGTCTGCGGTTTGGTCTGTGAAAGTGATTGTGTGGTTCCGATAATAAACGGCGTTAATACGACCGCGAGTGCGGCGAACAATATAACAAGCGTCGAGTTCCTCGTGTTCACACTCATAATTGATGTTATTATACTATATTGTTAGTATTTTTACAAATATATTACGTAGTTTGCGTCTGTTTGCAGTTTTTACAATATCCCTGGACTTCAATCTGATGTTCGGTCGGGATAAAGCCGTAATGCTCGGCTAGTTTATCGACAAAGCGCTCGAGTGCCTGCTCGCTCATCGAGGTAACCGCACCACAGGTTATACAAGTAAAATGGTGGTGATGTTCGGCAAACATATCTGTTAGCTCTATCCGGTATTTCAATCCGACAGTATGTCGCTGGATGATTCCAAGTATTTGAAACAACGTAATCGTTCTATAGACGCTTGCCCGATCTATTTGGGACGAGAGAGCTTTGGTAAGTACAGCAACCGAAACCGGTTCTCGGCCTAGCATATACTCGAGCACGGCCAACCGAGGGCGTGTCAGGCTATAACCACTACCCTTGAGTGTCATTTCTAGTTTGCGTTTTGCCTCTTCCATACTGCAAATTTAACACAAATTGCGACATATTTGCAATTATTCCGTTCGTTGGCTATGCTATTTTTATGACTACAATCTTTACATACTATTACAACGTGCTCATCGTTCTCCTGACTATCGCAGCTGCTATTGCAGCGCTGCTCGGTGGCCTCACGGCTATTCACAGTCGCAAAAAACTACATTATGCCATGGCCCTGACATCGGGATTGGTCCTTGGTCTGGTCGGATTTGATCTATTGCCAGAAATTTTTGATGGAGTAAAAAGCCAAAACCTCGATCCCGTCTGGCCAATGGTTCTATTCGTTGCAGGTTTCCTGGTATTCCATATCGTCGAGAAAATCATTTTGGTTCACGAAGGCGCTGAAAACGAATACGGCCCACATCGTCACCCAAGCCTTGGAATAGCACGAGCCGTCGCACTTACCGGCCATAGTTTTTTGGACGGGCTCAGTATCGGAGTTGGGTTCCAGGTTAATCCAACCGTCGGCGTAGCTGTCGCACTAGCTGTTATCGGCCATCGATTCGCTGACGGTTTCGACACCGCCACGTTCATGCTGCTGAACAAAAACAAAGTGTCTCAAATCAGGAATTTTATGTCGATTGTCGTCGTTGCGCCTATCATCGGTGGACTGACCAGCCTTGTCGTCACATTTTCAGATCTGGCACTGACACTGTATCTTGGATTTTTTGCCGGTCTGCTGATGTACATCGCGGCCAGTAATATCCTGCCTCAGGCACACACCAAAGGTTCATCCTACAAAATGGTCGGTCTGACACTTATCGGTGTCTTGTTCATGTTCATCGTAACGCGTTTCATTTAGAGGTCTTTTTCAAGCCACTTTTGATTCGCTTCGATCGCCAGCTCCGACGATACGTGACTGTACTGACTGTCACTAGATTCATGATGACAACATAGAATGGGAATAGCAGATACGTCACCTCGAACCGCCCAACGGACACCACGCTGAGTACCGCAGCAAGGGTCATCAGTAGCCACGCAAAAACATTTTCACTGTAGGGTGACCTCCAGGATTTCATGATAGTCAGAACATTCCCCAGAAAATCAACGCCAATCGTCACAATGAGCGCGATGAGTGGGCTGCCGGTTAGATACCATAAATAGACGCCGCCGATTGCTAGTGCGATAGACGCCGCATCCTTGCTACTGAACTTGCCATATCCGTACTTCAGCGACAAAAGTCCAATGGCTGTATCGCCAATCAGGAAAACAATCGTAAACAGCACTGACCAGGTTGCACCTACGGCGATCTGTGCAGTCACTGCAATAATCATCAGTCCAGCCCATATCCACCAGGATGAACGCTCAGGCTTGGTCTTGCCCTTTAAGACTGATCGAACATAGGGGATAAATGCGATCGCATTAATGACTGCCGATGCGACGCCCACCCATGCAAATAGATTCATAGGTTTATGATTTTACCAAGTTTGTTTCTGTGGGATTGATAATTATGACACGTTTATACGTATCGGGATCTTGAAAACCCATTTCGTTGGTACGAATAACAATAACTTTATTTTCAAATACTTCCTTCAAAATGCACGGGTGCCACGCCTTTTCTTTTTTATCGAAATATTGCCAGACGCCCTGCAGGACATTCAGGCCCTGGCTACGGACAGTCTCCTCTACCGAATGCTCATCGACTGCACGGGCAAAAACATAGCCGAATATTGTCTGGGCAGTCCAGCCAGCGCTGCTTTTTTCGATAAAGCCAAGTAGTTCACCATCATCCTGACGGTTAATAGGTATTTTTGTCATTCTCTTATTATACCTTCTCGCCCATTACAAATGATTGATAGCGAGTTTCGGAAACGTCAGTTGTGAGACTTTTTTGTCCGGGGAAATAATTGTACTCAAACACGACGCCTGATTTGTTGATTTTTCGTTTCCAAAGCCCCACGACTTGGCCATCCTGAATCACAGTTGGCAGAAACATGCCGTTACCACCAGGTACGACTTTGTTGGCATGCTCCATCGCCAGAACCGTTTCGCGCTCTTTATAGCCGAGGATGTATTCATCAAATCCTGGAAGTAGGATGGTTTCTGTTTGCACTACAGGCTTTAGACCCAATGCATAGTAGTACACTTTGCCATCAACGACTTCTTCATTCAGATTCTTTTTCGCAGCTTCAAGCCCAACCCGTGCATCCGACATTTTTAACATCCCCCAGCCAGCAAAATCTTTGAGTGTCGCAGGGCCGTGACTAACAAAGTAACGCTCGGCAAGTTCGGCGAGCCTCTCCTCGCGCGGTTTGTCGGCTGGTTTAGGGATCCATTCATCCAGGAGCACAAATGTGGGTTGCTTGCCCACATGTGGGCCGAAACAAATAATTCCGCGTTCACCAAAATTCCGCATCAGATGCTGCGTATGTTGGTTGTCGATGCTCAGGCCTTTTACGCTCTGAAGTAGCTCGACAACTTGGTTACGCTCAATTGATCGACCACCTTTTAGCTCCGCCCTCATCAGTGCTTCGGCCTCGGCGACGACTTCGTCGGTCAGTCCCAGTTGGTTGATACGGCGACCCCGAACAGACGCTGTCACACGCGGTGCGAGTAAATCAACCATCCAGTGCACATCGTCGGCGTGCAGAAAATGCAACGTGCCACGCATGGGCCATGTTCGGACAATTTTGCGCTCGGCAATCGCCTTTTCGACATCTTGCTGTGTCGCACTCTTTGTTCGCAAACCCACGGACCACAGCCCACCAGCATAATCCTGAGATTGCATGGCCAGTAGGTGTTTTGCCACATCCTCGGGACGCTGAAATAGCTCACCGGTAACACGTTGGGCCGCTAGCCTGAGCAGGCCTATGTCAGTAACGTTCATACTACCTAGTATAGCGGTGATTATATGCCCTTTGGAGCTTCGTCTTCACCATCGGGTTTTAGCAACTTCTTTTTGATGATTTCGTAGCGTTGCCCTGTCAGTGGCGATTCCATGTAGTCGTCGTTAAGTAGGTTCACAAATTTACCGAGGTCTTTTTCGTCCATGATGATAATGGCACCAGAATCATCCTCCATCAAATCAACACCGAGTTCGCTGGCGTGATCAATGAGTTGCTCTTGTTTGATCAAACCTGGATTAATCTTCTGCAGTTTCTTGACGGCGCCCTTTTTGCTAGCAACCATCGTCTGTAAACTTTCGCCCTCGGGGAATGACAGTCGGAAATTGGCATTAATCTCCTCAACCTTTTTCTCGGCAATCATGGCTTCCTTGGCGTCGTAACTAAACATTTGCTTCAGCCGCGCCTGGTTAAAGACGTACATATCTTGGTCGATAATCAGCAGTTGATTGTCGGCTGGCACACGCAGTGCAGCGTCGGCATCAAACTGGACAAACTTGCTACCACGGAGCATCCAACCAGATTTTCCCTGCATGACATTTGATTTTGGCAAGACTTTGACAATGTAGACTTTGTGTTTCATGTTGGGGTGGCTGAGCCGGGCCATAATGCCCTTCATACGACCGAACTCATGTTCGTCGTCCTTGAATGTTTCGATTTCGTGTTCCTGCGTTTCAAGCCAAGCAATTGTGGCACGGGCATTGTCGACCTTGAAGGTCTGCGTGCGCTGCAAAACACCGACTTCAGCTTCGGCTTGCTCGAACCCACGAACGGTCATCCCATTTTCGGCACCTTCGAACAAATATTCTAGTAGGCCATCGATAAACAGAACCTCTAAATGGTCCTTGAGTTCCTTGGCGATTGTGGCGCGGTACGGTATATAGCTTTTACTGATCAAAAACAGATCAATTTTGAGTTCTTCTTTGTATGCGAGCAAGTTATTCGCCCATGCGAATACATCTGTTTCCTGATAATTTTCGGGTGTTTCTGATGGCTGTAGGATATCTTGATCCATAGTAAATCGGCCTTTCGTTAGATCAATTTCGATGTTGGTGACGCTTTATATAGTGTAACGGAAAAACGGATCCGTGACTGCTGTAAAAATAGCTTTACTACTTTGCCAGCTTTTCCAGTAGTCGCAAAACTGCTTGGTGATTCGACACGCGGTACTTGGCCGCTGTAATCCCCCGGCCAACTTTGACACTATAGCCATCATCGGGGATAGCCTTGAACAGGTCCTCATCCGTTGCATCATCACCAATGGCAATAATGAAATCGTGCTTGTGGCGCAACATACTCTCAACAGCTTTGCCCTTGGTTATATCAGGATTTTTGATTTCCAAAACCTTGTTGCCCTTTATAACTTCCAACCCGTAGCCTTTGAGAATGGGCCTTAACGCCTGACGGATAATGACGCTGTATTTCTGCGCATAGTACGGTGGTGATGAGCGATAGTGCCAGACCAACGAGTGCGCCTTGACCTCGACTTTGGCATGTGGCGTCAGGTGCGCGTATTTTTCTAGAACCGGAACCAGTAGCTGTTTCCAGACCTCGTCCTTACTACCCTTCATGCGCCATTTCCCACCGACAAGTTTGGTGCTGGCACCGTGTTCGGCAACCAAGTGTATCGGCAGTTTGCCAAACCATTCGTCCAAATCATCACCACTGCGGCCACTAATAACAACAACTTCGTTCCTAGGATCATTACCGAGTTTCTTTAACAGATTCGTAACTTCCTTCGGCGGGCCAGCCTTGTGGTAGTCGGCGCTAAAGGGGACCAACGTTCCGTCGTAATCTAGCAGCAGCAGTCGTTTATTACTTTTTGAAAAATCGCTCACTATTTGGGCCTGGGTCAACACGCCCAGCGGCAGAGTCAAACTGGCCACGCGTGGTATTGGCTTGTTCAGTACGTTTACAAATTCAGTCGCCCAGTTCTGGACAGTATGAACTTTGAGGTATCGTTTCATGCGCCTCAGCCGACGACGTAGTTCCCAGCGACGCATGGTCAGCGCATCGTATAGGGCCTTGACTACCGTTTCAGGCTTCCGCGGGTTCACAATCAGTGCATCCTGCAGTTCCTGTGCAGCACCGGCAGTTTCGCTCAGTATCAACACACTATTGCGATGTGCGCTGGCCACAAATTCCTTGGCCGCCAGATTCATACCATCGCGAAGCGGTGCAATAAAGGCAACGTCGGCCACGCGGAATAACGCCGTGACTTCCTCGAATGGAACTGTGCGATTAATGTAATCAACCGGCTGCCACTTGGCAGTGCCGTAGGTTTTGTTGATTTCTGCGACCAGAATATCCAGACGCTTGGCCAGGCGCTGATAGGCAGGCACGTCCGTCCGCGATGGCGCCGCTACCATCGAAAAAACCACTTTTTTGCGTAATTTTGGATGTTGCTTCAGTAATTCGCCATATGTTTTTAGTCGCTCAAGAAGGCCCTTGCTAGGGTCCATCCTGTCCACGGCAACAATGATCTTTTTACCCCGATACATCCGGCGATACTTTTTCATTGCCTGCTTGACTACCTTTGAGCGACCCGACGACGCATACTTCTCGTAATCGATTCCCATCGGAAAATCTGCAACGCGAATACTGCGATCAATTAACGTCAGCGTCTGGTCACCGGCAATACCCAGATCAGCCTTTTCGCAGGTTTTCAGGAAATTCTGGACATAGCCTGGCGTATGAAAGCCGATGAGGTCGGCGCCCAG
>JAQGGV010000001.1 GCA_028289185.1 Candidatus Saccharimonadota bacterium | reverse complement strand
TTTCTGACACGCCGGTGCCCGAAACATATGATGAGTTCAAGGAGTATTGGGATGATACCGTTGAACACGAGCTGGAAATGACACCAGCCGCGACTCAAGCGATAGTGCAGGCACTTGGTGGAGAAGCGCCACGCCCGGCGTTTATACCTGAACAATTGTGGCCGATGCTTGAAGTTCCGGTTATGCCAGTTGCTAATCACCTGAAACTACTCACTATTGGCGAACTCCCGCCACGAGTTCGTGAGCGTTTTCACCTACCCTTTTCGCATATGGACAAGGCTCGCCTGAACCTGTTTAGAGCGGCTGTGGCGAGTACTGACCTGTTACCGATTCCTGATAAGATTAAATACCATCCGCGCGCCTACGCCGGTCTGCAGCGGCTACGACAGCAATAGCAGACCTAGCCTACTCTTCCTCGAGCGATTTGATGACTTTGGGCAAGTCCCTGGGAAAGATGTCGGCCTTAATGACATAGCCGTCGGCGCCGTGCTCCATGGCGTTGTCGGCAACGCTGCGTTGGGCCAGGTTTGTCAGTATCACGATTTTGGCGTCCATACAGCCATGGGCTGGGTTCGATCGTAGTTCGGTCAGTATTTCCAGCCCCGATGTACCCGGCAGCATGACATCCAGAAATATACAGTCAGGCTGGAACTTCCCTAGTTTGGTGAACGCTTCGTCGGCATTGTCGGCCACCTCGACGGTATAGCCACTATCTGCCAGCGCTATCCGGTACAGATCGCGAATCATTGGTTCATCCTCAACGAGGAGTACGTTTTTTAAACCAGCCATGGATACCTCCCGAGATGTTTTTCTCTATAAGTCCGTCGTCTCTCTCTGAATTATATGTCGGCAGTGTGAAATAAAAGATCGAGCCGTTGCCCTTGTCTTCCTCGATGCCAATCACACCATGCTGTAGCTCGATGATTGTTTTGGATATGAACAGTCCCAGCCCCGTGCCACGCGTGCCAGCAATGAGACTGCGCTCGGCACGATAGAATTTCGTAAACAGCTTTTCACGCAAATCGGTCGGTACGCCTGGGCCAGTATCAAGGATGTCGACGCGTACGTGATCACTGGCAGTCGTTACATTCACTTGGATCCGGCCGCCCTTTGGAGTGTACTTGAGCGCGTTGCCGATCAAGTTGTTTAGGACTTCAACGATTGATGCCGTGTCGGCCGGCACATAGACGCTACCCTTAGCGTTTGAGGTATAGGACAAAGTTTGTTCCTTTTGCGCGGCCACCGTCATGTGCTGCTCGACGTTTTTTTGCACCAGTTGCGTAATGTTAAGTTTGTCGATAAAGATCTCCATGTCACCGCGCTCTATGCGGGCGATATTGAGTAGTTTATTGATCAGTTCGCGCAGCTGGTTGGTACCAACGATGGCCTTTTGCAGGTTTTCGATGTTCAGAACGGATAGTTCTTTGATTGCTTCGTTATTTAGCAAGTCCAAATAACCCGAAATAACGGTCAGTGGTGTGCGTAGTTCGTGCGCCGCGATGGCCACGAAATCGAGTTTCATGAAACTGAGCTCGCGGCTGGCAGTCTGGTCGTGAATCGTGATAATGGCTGCGACATCGTTATCATGGCTTTCTAGGACCGCAATCATGATATCCAGATAGGTAGTTTTTTCGCCCAGGTTCAGCATCAGGTCTGTATACGAGTAAATGCCCGGTTCCTTGAAGTCGAATTTGAGCAGACTACCGTCATGCGTCGGGTTGAAATAATCCGTGACATGCTTGCCCTTCAAGTGCATAGGCATTTGATTAAAGAGTTTTGCGGCTGGTGGATTAAGCGAAATAGTGTTGCCATAACGATCGACGGCAATAACCCCGTCACTGACGCTGTTGATAATGTTACTAAGCTTGGACTGCTCGAATGTCAGCGACATATTGTTTGATTTTTGATCGGTAACCAGCTTGTCGATGTCGCTGCCTATGCTATTAAATGCCGCCGCGATATCCTGTAACTCGTCCTTGGATGAGATATCGATTTTTTGACTGAAGTCCTTTTGCGTGATGCGCTGTGCACCAAGGGCGAGTCGACGAATAGGCCGAGCGAACTTTGTTTTAAAGAACAGCCCCGCCAGAACACACAGGATAATTGCCGCGATACCTACACCAATTGCCAGCTGCATATACCACGTATAGGAGGCATAGACCTGCTCGGTTGGCTCCTCGACTATAACTCCAAAGCCCGACAGCGTGTTGCTGGATGTGCTGAGCACATCGTCACCGTTCTCGGAATTTGTCTGTTTGGTTTGATAGGTGCCGCCCAGGAACCCAGCGACGGCCGGTATATCGCTAATCTGTATATGCGCCTGCAAAAAGCCCAAGTCTGGGTGTGTCACCAGGTTGCCACTGCTGTCGACAACATAGGTGTAGCCGCCCTGTCCAAGACCACTGGTCGGTAGTGACTTCGTCAGGTCTACTGAGTTGAAATAACCGATAATACCACCGATAATTTTTGTTGATCCACTGACTGGTGTAATTGGCAGGCCAATCGTTACCAAGGGGTTATTGCTGCCGTCGCGCCCGACCGACAACATTTTTGATTTGCCAGATAGCTGATCGAGCGTCGTATCGCTGGAGTCAATCTTGCTGGTTACAATCTGCAGCTGACCACTGTTGAGTGTTGCCGTTTTCTTATCGCCGTTGGTTGTCAGCACATCAACCTTCTCAAGGCTGGAGTCTTGTTTGAGCAGTGTCGATAGACTTTGATCGAGTAGGTTTGGGTACGATGTGTAAAGTTTGGCGATATATAAAAGTGAACCGGTATCTTTGTTCAGATAATCATCGACGCGCCCAGATAGCTGATTGGCGATGGCTTGTTGTTTGGCGTTGGCGTCCTGATGTAGCTGATTCAGCGCCACGATGGACAGCACGCAGCCGGCAATTACTACTGGTAGCAGCCCAACCAATAAAAAGCTCGCGAGGAGTTTCCTCGACAGTTTTGGCTTGGGAATATTGGCGCCACCACCCATTCCCTTTATGCTAATGCCTAACGCCCGTTAAGTCCAGAGGTGGTTATCCTATGGTCGTTCAGCCTCGTGAAACGCTAGCAGATTGGCGCTGTAGACTTCCCATGCGGTTATTTGCTCGGTTGTGAGATCGAGGTCGTCGTTTATGCGGGCACTCACCCCTGGGTTTTCCGTTACAAAATTCGTATAGAGTTCGGACAATTCATTCGCCTGCTTGCGGTAGAGGCCCGTAAGTCGTGAGGTATCGAGAGATTTTTGTGATAATTGCTCATTTGCCATGAAATGATGGTAACAGAGGTGACCTACGTATTGCAAATAATAAAAACTTATGTTAAAATAGAGGTAGTAGAAAAAATCCTACTAGGATGAATACTTGATTACATTGATAATTCTTGTCGTTCATCATGCATAACGTACAAGAAAGGTATCAATGCAAAAAACTTACAACAGCCGCGGTGGTAATAACCGCTCTCATTTTGCGCCACGTGGTGGCCGCAACAACTCGTCACGATCATCAACTATCCACGCGAGTCGTTACATCAACAAAGCTATAGCCGTCGAAGACGAAGAAGTATATGTACCTAAAAACACATTTGCTGACTTTGCTCTCAACTCACGGACGAAAGCAACAATCGAACACATGGGCTTTGTCAGTCCTTCACCTATTCAGGATCAAACGATTCCCGCAGGACTACAGGGTCGCGACATCATCGGTCTGGCAAACACTGGAACCGGCAAAACCGCTGCTTTCCTGTTGCCTATCATCGAGAAAACAATCGATGACCATGCCAGCGTCGTTACAACACTCATTTTGGCTCCTACTCGCGAACTTGCACAGCAAATTGACGAGGAATTCCGCCGCTTTAGCGCTGGCCAAAAACTATTCTCGACACTTGTTGTCGGTGGTGCAAACATTGGTCGCCAGATCTCACAGATCAAGCGCGGACCACACCTTATTATCGGTACACCTGGTCGTGTCAAAGACCTTATCGATCGCAAAGTACTGCGTTTGCAAAACGTCACGACATTTGTCCTGGACGAAGCTGATCGTATGTGCGACATGGGATTTGTCAAAGACATTCGTTCTATCGAATCAGAAATGCCAAAAGATCGCCAAACATTCTGTTTTAGCGCGACAATGACAGCTGATGTCAAAACAATCGTCGAGCAGTTTATGCGCGACCCACTGACTGTATCTGTCGTCAAGAACCAGACCAACGATCACATCGAACAAGATGTTATCTATGCTCGCGACAAGATGCACAAAATCGAACTGCTAACCGAACTATTGCAACGTCCTGAATTTGAAAAAGTTATCGTTTTTGGCGAAACCAAATTCGGTGTCCAGCGCCTGGCTGACAACCTCGAGAAAAGCAATCTGTCTGCTGTTGCCATTCACGGTAACAAATCACAGTCACAGCGTGAACGCGCGCTGAAAAGCTTCAAAACTGACCACGTTAAAGTCCTGGTTGCAACCGATGTTGCCGCTCGTGGTATCGATGTTCAAAACGTATCACACGTCATCAACTTCGATCCACCAAAGCAGTACGACGACTATGTCCACCGTATCGGTCGAACAGGCCGTGCAGGCAAATCAGGCAAAGCCCTGACATTTGTCATCGGTCAAGAACGCTAAATTACTCAGAGTATTGATAACAAGAAGTAGCAAATGAATCTTCTCAAAAGCTTTGGTGGGCTTTTACAAAGTGCCGAGCCGTCGTACGCGCCGCTCGGCCTTGCTCCACATGAAGCACCAACGCGACTGTTTGGCGGACGAGGTGCAACTGAATTTGCCATCAGCCAGCTAGCCATCGACAGATCGGTTGACCGTCACCAACAGATACCCGAGCACGTCAGGGAGTTTGGCAAAATCGCACTGTACTCTGAACTTCGAAAACAAGCTGATCGCAATATGATTGCCAATCCGTCCTCTGTCCCAGAGGACGCTCTGCGTGGTCGTATGTCACCCGGCAGGCTGGTTGGGCTGATGGAACGGCATAAAGATTTGCGCGCCATTGAACTGGCTCGCCTGACGCATTTTGGTATGCGCGATGTTGATCACCTTATCCACAACCCTGTCCGGCGGAGTCTCGCAAGTCATCCTCGTATGGAGCTGGCCGAGGACGAGAATCATCGCTTTAAGACAGATATGCGCAGGGGGCAGATGCTGGCGGTATCCGTCAACCAACTGCGTGCGCAGCATATCACCAAGGCAATGACAGCGCGGAGCCGTTATCTGCTTATTGTCGATGGCCACGACGCCGAAGTGCCTCGCACCAAAAGGGATTTGAAACCAGCAATTCTCGATATTGTAATGAGTAGCGACGCATATCCGGCCTGGTTGACTCCCTCACTTACGACTTATTTCGAGGAAGACGACGATCGCCTGGAGACACTTGAGCCGAGACACCGTAGCTCTAACCCAAACATGCCTGTGTACGAATATTCAAGCGAGCCTGACGACTCGGAGGAATAGTCGCAGAATGCTATCATAGAAGTATGATAGCTGCGATTGTTGCGAGGAGTAAAAACAATGTCATTGGGGTCAATAATGACTTGCCGTGGGATTTACCGGATGACCGGACGTACTTTCGTGATGTCACGCGCGGTTTCCCTGTTGTCATGGGGCGCAAAACGGCCGAATCCATCAATAAGCGACTAGGCCATGGGCTGCCAAAGCGCGAAAACATCCTGGTGACTCGCGACAAAGATTATCATTTGGAGGGCTTTACGGTTGTTCACTCGATCAATGAGGCACTAGAAATGGCTGGTCCTGATGCTTTTATCATCGGTGGCGAGCAAATTTATACGCAGGCACTGCCCTTTTGCCAGAAATTATTTATCACCGAAGTCGACACTTATGTTGATGGAGATGCCTACTTTCCAGCCGTTGACGTTAACCAATGGACAGTTGTATCCGAAACGCCACACACGGTTGATGCACACCATTCTCACGCCTTTACTTTTACGGTGCTTGAGCGAAAATCACCGGCCTGATGTACTCACGGATAGTCCCTGATGTTGCGACGAAATATGAGCTGGATGTGCTGCAAATTGGTGACGTTCAGAAGGGTTATCGTAATGAATCGTATCCGCTTGAACTAGCGAACGGAACAGAGGTAAACTTACTGTTTTATAAGCGCGAGCCAGGCATACTGGAGCGTATCAAAACGGCTGACTTGGTGGCGGATCACGCTGCGTCAAAAGGCCTCCCCGTCCGGACTCGTTACGATAATCGCCTGCTTATGGTTGGAGAAAGCTTCGCAGGTGTGTATCATTACCTGCAAGGTACAACGATTTCGTGGGAATCGTATACTAAACGCCATATCAAGCTGCTCGGCTGGGCAATGGCGGACCTGCACGTGGCAATGGAGGATTTGTCGGGTACAGGGCCGTTCCAATCAGATGAGCTAGGCGGTTTGGTTGCGCGCATGAAACACTATTTTAGTTCGAATGATATCCAGCAGGCCACCAGCTCGAAGCTGGATATTTTTGTTGATCCGGCGCTTTTTGATTCGTATTCGGAATTGATTGAACGCACGCGCGCACTACCGGGCCAGCAATACTTGCACATGGATATGGTGAGGGGGAACGTACTGTTTGATAATGTTGCAGCCAATGCACGTTGGCAGATTGACGACATTCGACTGAGTGGCATTATTGATTTTGAAAAGGCATCGTATGGCCTGCCTATCTATGACATAGCTCGCACATTGGCTTTTTTGCTGGTTGATTGCCCGAAACCTCGCGATAAAATCTACAAATATTTTATCGATTCGGGCTATCGCAAACGCGGGCAGAATGATGTGCGACATATCGAACTACTTCCCTACTTCATTCGTCTGTTTCTTTTGCATGATTTTTACAAATTCCTGCGTCATACCCCTTATGAATCCTTGCATGATAATTATCACTACAGCAGAACCCGAGACTTATTAAAAGATTATGGTAT
>JAQGGV010000027.1 GCA_028289185.1 Candidatus Saccharimonadota bacterium | reverse complement strand
CCCGAAAATCTTTTCACTGTCCTGAAAAATTTTCAGGGGCGGACTCGCCGACAGGACCTGAGTCCAGTGACCTACGTTCGAATTCTAGGAATTCGTAACGACGGGAGCGACTATAGCAAAATGACGGCGCAAGCCGTGTACTAGTAAAGTCCGCGCAACCGTCGTTCGTTGGTTTTTAATTTCTTGCGATGCTTGCGGACTTCTGCCGATTCTTTGCGTTTTGCTATAAATGATTTCTTGGCGCTTGCTCGAACTGCCTCATCGAGTTTCTGGATAAACTCGGTAACATCATCGTTCTCGTCATCAGTTGGCTTGGCAAAGGCTACTGTTGCGGTCGCCGCTGTTGCGCGTGCTGCTGCGGACTGTTCAGTCACAGATTCACGGGGCTTTTCGTCTGCGTCCTTTAATAGCGCGTTGTGAGCTTCCTTGATACGATTGAATGCTTCGGCTGCCTCGGGCGAGTTGCTATGATCGGGGTGGACTTCCTTGGCGGCCTCTCGAAAAGCCCGCCTGATTTCGTCGCTACTCGCATTTGGGCTGACACCCAGGGTCTCACGATGGTTCATAGTACTAGTATAACTTGTATATTGAATGAGGCTATGCTATATTATTAACAGTACATTCCGGCCAGCAGGTCGGTTTTTTTGCTAAAAAGACCTATTGAATCTAATCGAAAGGATACAACAATGGAAGATCTGAACATTAAACAACTGACTCTCGCAGTTCGAACAATTGCAGAGGAGAAAAACCTACCAGAAGAAACCGTTATGAGCGTTATTGAGCAAGCGATTGCAGCTGCATGGCGTCGTGACAACGGTGAGCGCGACCAGGAAGTTCGTGCTGAACTCAATGTCAACGACGGTACGGCGACGGTCTATGTTGCTCGTGAAGTTGTCGAACTTGTCGGTAGCGATGCTGTCGAAATAAGCTTGGCTGATGCCAAAAAATTGAAGAAGGACGCCGTTCTTGGTGATGTCGTCGAGGAAAAACACGAAGTGACATCATTTGGTCGCGTCGCTGCCCAGACTGCCAAGCAAGTTGTTTTGCAGCGCCTGCGTGAAGCAGAACGTGAAGTCGTCCTGGCAGAATACGAGGACAAAATCGGTACTGTCGTGACTGGTATCGTCCAGCGCGTCGAACCACGTGTTATTCGTATCGAGCTTGGCAAGGCTAGCGGTATCATCCCACAGTCAGAACAAATCCAAGGTGAATTCTATAGCATCGGTAGCCGTATCAAGGTGTTCATCAAGGACATCGAGCGCGACAACCGCGGTCCACAGCTCATCCTGAGTCGTGGTAACGAACAATTTGTTGAATTCTTGTTCCGTCAGGAAGTTCCAGAAATGGAAACTGGCGCCGTTGAAATCAAGGCCATTGCCCGCGAAGCCGGTCGCCGAACCAAACTTGCTGTTGCTAGCACCGTTCCTGGCGTTGATCCAGTCGGTACATTCGTTGGGGGTCACGGTACTCGTGTCCAGGCCGTCATGAACGAAATTGGTGATCAGGAAAAAATCGACATCATTACCTTTGATGCAGGTAGCGAGCAGTTTATCCGTAACGCCCTCAGCCCAGCCGAAGTCGTCAAAGTTGAAATCAACGAAGCTGAAAAGCACGCCAAGGTATTCGTCGCCGAGGACCAGCAGTCAATTGCAATCGGTCGCGGTGGCCAGAACGTCCGCTTGGCGTCACGCCTGACTGGTTACGAACTTGATATTGAAACTGCAGTACCAGAGAAAAAAGTAGCACCTGCACCGAAGAAGAACATCGAAGATAGTCTACTGAACGCCGTCGAAGAATCAGCCGAAGAGTAGAATCATGCGTGCTCGCGTCGAGAGTATCGAGGTGGAATATAAAGACCACCTCGGTGAGATTCACAAGGGCGTATTCAAACAGGACCCATGGTCTGACGATGAGCTTGTGGCTATCGGTGTTGATTTGAATAGAGCCAATGCCGTACGCGGGATTCTAAGGAGCCGATTGTCCGATCGTGCAGCTCACCAGGCGCTTCACTTGCTTTACCTTGAGAATGCCAAATCGGACAGTGACAATACACGTTTTCATGTGATTGATTCACTTGCAAGATTACGTTTCCTGTCCGGCATGTTGGATAATGCGCCAGTGGCCGAAATTGAGGGCGAGGAAGCCCCGGTCTTTTTTGATACTGATGGCTCAATCCGTCTGAAAAGCTGAATATTGACAATATACTGCGATGATAGTATAAAACAAGTATTGCATCGGCGACGCACATTTTTTGCTGGGGAGGGATAACAGGCATAGGATACGTATTGTATGTCTATTGTCCTTCCGCAGCTCCGAGAGAACAGGAATGCATATGTGCGACGTACGGTTCCACACCGAGCATCTCCGGATGAGCGTTGATCAAATCGTCGAAATCATGTGTGATGGAAACGATGTTGCAAGAACGGCGCTTGTCAGTTACAAGGAGATAAAGGGGGAGGAGATGGGCTTCTTTCTCCTCGACCTCGACATCAAACATCTTTACGGGCCTTATATTGCAGATCTTTTCGTACATTCTGGCGGTGATATCGATAAGTTCGAGAGCATAGTGCGACTTGCACCTAGCTGTCGACAACATCACTAGCCAGAAACGGCTCATTGAAGTGGCTTGCTGTAATCAGCACGGGCCCGTCAGTGAGCCTCTTCAATTTCCATTGGCACTCACTTGACCCGAGTGCCAATTTTGCGCTATACTGGGTATAGTAATTCAGCTTTTGTAAGATAAAATGCTTGCGCTGAATCAATGGAGGATTGATAATGAATAATATGTCAGATGACTTTGCCGAATTTGTTTCGCATCTCACCGACAACGCGCGGACGAGCTTGCAGCATGCCGACGCAATTGCGCGCGGCTATGCGAGTGCGTATATCGGAACCGAACATCTCTTACTTGGTGTCCTGGCACAGGGGTCATCGGTTGCAGCTAAGGTTTTGGCCGATGCTGGCGTAACGCTTGATCGTGCTGAACTTGCCTTGAATTTAACTCCTCGCAACCTGATTGTGAGTACTGGCGCCAAGGGTCTGAGTGAGACCGCCAAACTGACTCTGAAGATGAGTTGGGACATTGCGCAGGAATTTCACCAGGACTACTTGGGCACCGAACACATCCTCTATAGTATTCTGAGCCAAAAGAACGCTCGTGCGACCGTACTGCTACGTGACATGCATGTAGACGTCCCGTCACTCACGGGTGAACTGGAGGAATTTTTTGATCGCCAGGCCAATGACTACCAGGCATCTGTTGATGATGCCTCGACTCGTGGCCCCAAACAACGCCGTAGCGGTGCACTCGAAACATTTGGAACTGATTTAACTGCCAAGGCGCGTGCTGGTGAACTTGATCCTGTCATTGGCCGTGATGAGCAGCAAGAGCGATTGGTGACGATTCTGAGTCGTCGAACCAAGAACAACCCGGTTCTGATTGGTGAACCTGGTGTTGGTAAAACAGCCGTCGTTGAGGGGCTTGCCCAGCGGATTGCCCGCGAGGATGTTCCTGATCACTTGCTTGACCGACGTGTTGTCCAGCTGGACCTTGCGGCCATGATCGCTGGTACTAAATACCGCGGTGAGTTCGAGGAGCGACTCAAAAAAGTCGTCGATGAGCTCAAAGCGCAGAAAAATGTCCTCTTATTTGTCGACGAACTACACCTGATTGCTGGTGCGGGTGCTGCCGAGGGCGCACTTGATGCTGCCAATATGCTCAAGCCAGCCCTTGCTCGCGGCGAGCTGCACATGATTGGTGCCACGACGCTGGACGAATACCGCAAGCACATCGAAAAAGACAGTGCGCTGGAGCGTCGCTTCCAGCCGATTATCGTCAAAGAGCCCTCATTGAAGGACACGGTCGCGATCCTGAAGGGCCTTAAAACTTACTACGAAAAGCATCACGGCGTCACGATCAGCGACGAAATTATCGAGGATTCTGTCTATATGGCCGACCGCTACGTCGCCGAGAGATTTATGCCAGATAAGGCAATTGATGTCATCGACGAGGCTGCCGCGCTGGTCCGCGTCAAACATAGTCGTAAACCAAGTCGAATTCGTGATTTTACTCGTCAGTTGAAAAACCTCAACGAAAAAATGGACGAGGCAGTCAATGGCGAGGATTATGAACGAGCCGCTCTCTACAAGACACGCATTAGCCAGCTGCAGGTCAAGCTGACCGAACTGAAGGAGCACGACGAGAAGAAGTCGCCAGTCATCCTCAATGACCAGGATGTTGCGCACGCGATTTCGACTATGACAGGGATTCCGGTCAAACGTCTGCAAAAATCAGAGCTCAAGATGCTCCGAAACTTGGAAAAGCACCTCGGTAAATACATTATCGGGCAAGAGGAGGCTATCGAATCTGTTGCCAAAGCCGTCCGTCGCTCACGAAGTGGCGTCGCCAGTAGCAAACGCCCAATTGGATCATTTGTATTCATGGGCCCAACAGGTGTTGGTAAAACCGAACTAGCGCGAGTTTTGGCCCGTGAAGTGTTCGGTAGCGACGAAGCCTTGATCAAAATCGACATGTCTGAATTTGGCGAAAAGCACACGACGAGCCGTTTGGTTGGTGCGCCAGCTGGCTACGTTGGATACGAGGATGGTGGCAAACTCACAGACAAGATTCGCCGTCAGCCATATAGTGTCGTGCTATTTGACGAAATCGAAAAGGCTCACTCCGATGTCTTCCAAATCTTGCTACAACTACTCGAGGACGGCAAACTGACCGATGCAAAAGGTCATGAAGTTGACTTTACGAACACGATTATCATCCTGACCAGCAACCTGGGTGCCGAGAAAATGATGAAGGAATCATCACTCGGATTCCACGCGACATCGGCCATCGATACCAAGAGGTTGGATGAAGTGCATGATCAAAATGCAACGGCCGCTCGTCATGAACTCAGCAAGCGTATGCGACCAGAACTCATCAATCGTTTTGATGCCATCGTGACCTTCCGCGCGCTGACGCCTCGCGAAGTTAGCAAGATTTTCGATAATCTCATCGACGAGCTGCAGGAGCGCTTAGTCCAAAAGGGCTTACGCATGGTTATCAAACCAACGGCGAAACGCTATCTGATTCAAAAAGGTTACGACGAAAAATATGGTGCTCGGCCCCTGCGACGTGCCATCCAAGACGAGTTGGAACATCAGCTCGCAGAGGGTATACTAGACGCAATATATGAACGCGGCAGCATACTGACGGTGACTGCACGAGGGGGAAAGCTTGGAATCAACGTTACCGCCGAACAGCCAGCCTAAACGACATAGTAGCCTCGGTAGTCTGATTGTTCTTGTTCTGCTCATTGTCGCAAGTCTGTTGCTGTGGGCGAATCACCAATACTTTGTCGACACGATTAATTTTTGGCGATATCAGCCCACGAGCGACGTCTCGGCAATTGCCAGTAAGGCCAATTTATCTGATTCAGGCAGGTTTATTTTCTATGCCTCGGAACCGGCGGTTGATGAAAAGGCAGCCTTTAATCAGGAGTGTGAGCGCAAGGAAAGTGGTACGGCAATTCTGGGTTGTTACGTCAATCAGCGTATTTTCCTGTACAACGTCACCGACACCCGATTGGATGGTATCGAGGAGGTCACAGCGGCGCACGAAATGCTGCACGCCGTGTACGAGCGTATGTCGCAATCAGATAGGAGCAGCGTAAATACGCTGGTCGAAGCAGAATATCAAAAATTGAAATCGAATCCTGAGTATGCCGAGCGTATGGCTTTCTATGACCGTACTGAGCCAGGCGAGCGCGACAATGAACTCCACTCCATCATTGGTACTGAAGTTGCGTCGATTAGTCCTGAGCTCGAGGCTCACTACGACAAATATTTCAATAAACGCAGTGATGTCGTCGGGTTCTACGCCTCGTACAATAGTGCATTTACCAGTCTGGCTAATCAGGCTAAGGCCATTTCGACAAAGTTAGATAGTATAAATATCCAAATTAAATCGACATCCGACAAATACAATGCCGATGTCAAAACGCTCAATACCGACATAAGTGATTTCAATGGGCGCGCAGCGGGTGGGTCGTTTACATCACAGGCGCAGTTCAACGCGCAGAGAGATACACTCGTGACGCGAGCGAATACTATTTCCAGTGAACGTGACACCATCAATGGGCTGATTGATCAGTACAACACCTTGCGTGGTCAGTAT
The DNA here is from genome assembly GCA_028289185.1 of Candidatus Saccharimonadota bacterium. Classification (GTDB taxonomy): domain Bacteria; phylum Patescibacteriota; class Saccharimonadia; order Saccharimonadales; family Saccharimonadaceae; genus UBA2112. The sequence continues at coordinate 7,564 of JAQGGV010000027.1, read as the reverse complement.
AATGACATCGTGACGCAGTCGAATGCGCTATATAACAGCATAGACAGCAGCCTGGCGCCCGCACCGAAAGTTTAAGGTATAATTAATTTATGGCTAAAGCAAAAACAACATTTGTCTGTCAAAACTGCGGTGCATCATATGGCAAATGGACAGGTAAATGCGAAAATTGTGGTGAGTGGAACACACTTGTCGAACAGGCTCCAATTGCAACCGGTAGTTCGGCTGTCGCACGCAGCAAGGGCGCGGTCCTCAGACCTCAGACAATGAAATCAATCGTTAGCGACGACAAATCATCGCGGCTGACGACCAAGATTGCGGATCTCGATGCAGTTTTGGGCGGCGGAATCCTTCCTGGAGGTGTTGTGTTGCTGGCTGGACAGCCTGGAATTGGCAAAAGTACGTTGTTGCTGCAAGTTTCGGCATCGGTTGCGCAATCTGTGCCAGTTCTGTATGTCAGCGGTGAGGAATCGGCATCCCAGGTCAAACTCCGTGCTGAAAGACTTGGTGCAGAGCAGAACGAACAGCTAAGTTTTGCCTCAAGTACCTCAGCGGACGATATCGCGACGACCATCCGAAGCGGTGCCTATAGAGTTGTTATCGTTGACTCTGTGCAGACACTAACATTGGGTGAAATTACATCTGCCCCTGGCAGCGTCAGCCAGATTACCAACGCCAGTAACGTGATTATTCAGGCAGCAAAAGCCTCGAACACAGCAGTCATCCTAGTTGGGCATGTGACCAAAGAGGGCTCAATCGCTGGGCCAAAGGTATTGGAACACCTTGTGGATGTGGTTTTGCAGTTCGAAGGCGACCGTTATGGGGGTTTCAAAGTGGTCCGTGCAATCAAGAACCGCTTTGGCTCAACCAATGAGGCGGCGATATTTGAAATGAGCGAAGATGGTCTAGCAGTTGTTGAAAATCCGTCGGCTGCGCTACTCGCTGAACGCCAAAATGCTGATGGTTCGGTGGTGTTGGCGACTCTCGAAGGGACTCGACCACTGTTGGTTGAGATCCAAGCCCTTGTAAATCCAACCAATTTCGGGTATCCTAAGCGTACAGCCAGTGGATTTGACCTCAACCGACTTAATCTGTTAATCGCAGTATTAGAGCGACGAACAAAACTGAATTTATCCGATAAAGATATCTATATCAATGTCGTGGGGGGACTGAAACTGGCTGATCCGGCAGCGGATTTGGCTGTATGTATGGCAATTGCCAGTGCTGCAGCTGGTCGCAAGTTGGACGAGAACACCGTCGTATACGGTGAAGTAGGACTTGGTGGCGAAGTTCGTTCGGCTCAATCGTCCGCTCGTCGCATAGATGAAGCCAAAAAACTTGGTTTCAAGCACGCTATCGCCCCTGCTGGTAGCAAAAAAGATGCCTATATAACAGGTGTCAAAGATCTGCGTCAAGCATTGATCGATTATCTCCAATAATATGTAAAGGATTACATGAAAACAGAAGAATTATTACTTACCGCAGTACTTTTAGTACTACTTGGTGAAGTGACCTACTTGGTCGCCAAATTACCCCGCCAGCAATCAAACAACCGAAAACGAATGATTTTCGTCGACACATCGGTGCTGATTGACGGCCGTATTATCCCCGTTGCCGCATCAGGCTTCATTGGTGATACACTCGCAATCCCACGAAGTGTGATTGGTGAACTCCAATTCCTGGCGGATAACGCGGATGCCGAAAAGCGTCAACGTGCTCGTCACGGACTGGACGTTGTCCAGGAACTCCAAAAGCTTGAAGGTGTCGATGTCGAAATCTTTCAGGATGGCAGCAAAGCCGAAGAAGGCGTCGATGAACGCCTGATTAACCTTGCCAAAAAGCACGGCGGTGCCATTTGTACCATTGATTACAACCTTAACAAAGTCGCCGTCGTAGAGGGCATTACCGTCTGTAACCTGAATGAACTAGCCAAGGAACTCCGTATGGCATACCTACCAGGCGAAAAAATCATGCTAGAACTCGTCCAGAAGGGCCAGGACAGTCACCAGGGCGTCGGCTACCTAACTGACGGCACAATGGTTGTTGTCGAGCACGCATCGGCTCACATTGGCCAGACAATCGAAATTGAATTCATTCGTAGTCTGCAAACCGCAGCCGGCAAGATGATGTTTGCCAAAAAAGCCGGCAGCGCCGATAGCCCAGCAAAGCAATCAGGACGCGGCAGGCAGTCGAAGCCAAACACTGGCACCAAGCCTGTTCAAAACCGCCAGCCACAGGCACAGCAGGCTCAAGTGCAGCCACAGCCACAACCTCAACCGCAGCAAGCCTCACAGCCACGGCCTGCTCAGCCTGCGCCTGTGCAGCAAAAGCAGCAACCACAGCAACAGCAAGCTCGTCCAAGCAACAACAATCAAAAACGTCGTCGCGCTCCATCGAGCAACGACCGCGAAAATAGCCTCATCGCTCTGCTCGATAAGCAAGAATAAAAACACAAAGTACAAAAAAGCCGGCGCAGAGCCGGCTTTTAGTTTGTAGTGATCTTATCTGTCTAAGGATACGATTTGGATGCGGTTCCTGTATAGAACAGGTCATCGGTCGTCGTAGCTGTAATGCTAAATGTGCCAGGTCCAGTTGAAGTGTAGGTTGCATCGTAGCTGCCTGCCAGTGATATCTGCTGATCATTGATGGTCGCGCCATTCACGCTAATCGTCAGGCTTGTCAGGTTGCCCTTGCCGCCGGAAACAACTGTCGATATCTTGTAGGTATTTGTTGTAATCAGACTGACGGTAATGGATGAAATTGACGGCTTGGCATCATCACAGCTGTGGGCATCATCGTTTTTGGATGCGTCATAGCCACTCGGTGCAAAGAAGACAGCTTTTTTGGTGGTTGGATCGGTCGTTTTGAGTGCATCCTGCTGAATCTTGGCGCCCTCAGGCGTACAATCTGTCGCAAGTTTCTTGGACACCTTATCAAATGTCAGTTTGGTCGTCGACTGGGCGGCGTTTTTGTTGTACCAGGATGGATACAATTCATTACCAATTTTTTGGATGCCTGCAGGTGCTGTGTACCATTGACCCTGCTTCCATTTGCCCTGCTGAGCATAGGCGACGGTATTGGCATAGGTCATGACGTCATTGATAACCTTTGCCGGCAAGGATGAGTTACCGTCCTTGAGCGCGACTGGTGTCGTATTGCCAAACCACACACCCATAGTCAGCGAGGGATTGTAGCTCATGACCCAGATGTCCTTTGGAACTGCTTGGCCATTGATCTCGGCGTTGGAAGTACCGGTTTTGACAGCGGTCTTGACGATGCCTTTATCGACGACTAGTCCCGGGAAGTTACGGCCATACAAGCCAGCACGCGCGTTGTCGTCGCTCAGGATATCGGACAATATATAGGCGACCTGTGGATCGATGACTTTCTTTCCCTGATTGTCTTCCCACTTCTTGATCGTCTGGCCGTCAGAGTTTGTTACTTGGAGGATAGTGCTCTGCGGTTTGTAGACACCGCCACGTGCAAGCGTTGAGTAGGCGTTGACATGATCAACTTGTTTGATGCCACATCCACCGATGCCGGCCGCTAGGCCAACCTGTGTGTCGACACCTTGCGTACAATAGCTGGCACCACCAGCTGCGTGAATCAGATCGAGCGTTGGCTTTACACCGTTGATTTGCATTGCTTCGACAGCAGGCACGTTACGCGATAGGCCTAGGCTGCTACGAATAGGGATGTTACCCAGATATCTGTTGTCATCGTCGGCTGGCGTATAGTTACCGGGGAAAGTCGTCTTGTTGTCCGGCAGGACCGTGCCACTACCATAAATATTCTGCGCCGTATTAGACTTTTGTTGCATCAGCTGCGCATAGACGAGTGGCTTGATGGTTGAACCTGGCTGGATATATGATTCTGCGGCGTTCGTCTGACCAAATCCAGCGGTGTACGGTGCATCCCACGAGGCACTTCCCATGAGGGCAACGATTTGTCCGGTTTGCGTATCTTCGACGGTGGCTGCACCATCGGCAAAGCCGGCACGCTTCGGGATTCCTTGGTACTTTGGATTCTTTGGATTAAATTCTTGATCAAAACTCTGTTCCAGACTATTTTGGATACTTGAATCAAGTGTCGTCGTGACTGTCAGGCCACCCTGACCAACGGTCTGCGCACCCAGCTCTGAGTTCAATTGTTGCTGAACCATCTGGACAAAGTGTGGTGCCTTGATGTTCTCGAACTGGGAGCTTTCTGGCAGGATTGTATCGAGGATTGGCTGAGCCTTGGCCTTTTCGGCATCTGCCTTACTCACGTAACCCTGATCGGCCATTTCATCCAGTACTTTGTGTTGGCGATCGACAAGTGGCTGCTGGCCGTCGGGGTTGTATGGGTTATATAGGCCTGGTTCGTTTGGAATTGCTGCCAGCAGTGCTGATTGCGCAAGGGTGAGGTCTTTTGCATCTATACCGAAGTATGACTTGGCTGCAGACTCGACACCGTTACGTCGACCACCGTATGGTGATTCATTGAGGTAGAGGTTCAGAATTTGGTCCTTGTTATACGCACGCTCAACCTCAATCGACAAGATAGCTTCCTTTATCTTGCGGGGGATGCCGGCCAGGCCGCGTTGCTGCGCATCATTGGCAAAGAAGACTTGTTTGACAAGCTGCTGGGTCAGGGTTGAACCACCTTGCGTGGTCCCGCCGTTGGAGTTGTTGATAATTGCCCGAAGTGTGCCACTGACACTGATGCCGCCGTGTTTATAGAAGTCTTTGTCCTCGATTGCGACAGTGGCTTCCTTCATGTATTTGTTGATTTGCGATCCATCAACAACCAATTTGTAGTCACCATCACCAGTGTCGGTCCATAGAAGTGCAGTGTCGCCAGCAGACGGGCCGCGTCGGTCGTAGTATTTAGTGACCGTTGTATGGACGCGCGAGGCAAGCTGCTGCGGGTTAATTGAGTCAAGGTCTTTGCGGTAGTAGGCAAACAATCCACCAACAAACAGCACCAGCAGCAGAACCGACACGCCAACAATCTTGAGCGCCATGATGCCACCCTTTTTGCTAAACCAATAGTTCCAGACACGCCTGGGGTGCATACGAGCAAGCAGACGTTTGACCGGGTGCTTTGGCAGCGTCGCTAGGTACTCCGCCTTTTTACGATGGGCAGCGTCCTTTTTGGTACGTCTGGCAGTCGCCAGATTGGCGTACACATTCAGTTTGCGTGAGCGGCGTTTTTTGGCTGCCATTTTCCCAGTTAGTCTCTATTTCCCATAAGCAGTATTAGGACTCATTATAGCACCAAACGAAGCCGCGCAATATACATTTTCTGGTACAATAATCCCATATGACACTATCCGAAGAACTGCAGTGGCGAGGCTTCGTCAATCAGACAACATTTGATGACTTGACGGCGCTTGACGGTGATCCAATCAGTTTCTACTGGGGTGTTGATCCTAGTGCCCCGAGCATGACAATTGGTAACTTTGCGGCCGGCATGATGGTGCGCCACTTTATCAACCACGGACACCGTGCGCATCTATTGGTCGGTGGTGCAACGGGTATGATCGGTGACCCAGATGGCAAAAGTGACGAACGCAATCTGAAAACACTTGATGAAATTACCGCCAACAAAGCTGCTATCGTCGAGCAATACAATAAAATATTTGCTGGTCAGCCGTTCGAGATTGTCGACAACTATGACTGGTTCAAAGATTTCAACTATCTCGCGTTTCTGCGTGATGTCGGCAAGTATGTTCCACTCAGCCAGATGATTGGACGCGATTTCGTGCAGTCGAGGTTGGGCGAGGATGGCAACGGCATTAGTTACGCCGAATTTAGTTATAGTTTGATTCAGGGTTATGACTTCCTGCACCTGTACCGCAACAACGGCGTGACCTTACAGTTGAGCGGCGCGGACCAATGGGGTAATTCCCTGGCTGGCGTTGATTTGATTCGTCGTATTGATACTGGAGAGGCAAATGTCTTTACTGCCCCTATTATTGTCAACAAAGCGACCGGTGTGAAATTTGGCAAGTCTGAGGAAGGCGCTGTTTGGCTGGATCCGAAACTAACAAGCATTTATAAGTTTTACCAATTTTGGTTGAATGTCGACGACGAGGGTGCGATTGACTATGCCAAGATCTACACGCTTCTATCCAAGGAGCAGATTGATGAGCTCGCAGCTAAGCAACAGGAAAACCCTGGTGATCGTGATATCCAAAAGACGCTGGCGTATGAAGTAACCAAACTTGTTCATGGCGAGGCAGCTGCCGAAAGTGCCAAAAAAGTCACATCAGTACTATTTGGTGGCGCGGCTTTTTCTGACTTATCAAGCGAGGATATTGAGCTGCTTGCGGGTGAAATTCCTGTCGTAAATGTCGGAGCCTCAGTCGTTGACCTGCTGGCTGATAGCGGTGTTGTCGAGAGCAAGGGCGAAGCTCGTCGCCTCATCCTTGGTGGCGCAATTTCGGTAAATGGTGAAAAAATTGCCGACGATCAGCAAGTCGACCAGCCATCTCTTATCAAAAAGGGCAAGAACAGCTTTTTACTCGTCCGCTAAGCACCAGAATGGTATAATGAAAGCTCGATACGACCAATAACAGGAGGGTATAATGCCACTATCTGAGCCTGCCAAAACGCAGTTGTCACCTGATGCAATCAAGAATATTAATGCGTGGTTGAGCGAGCCAAAGTATGAACAGTATAAGGTTGAACTCGAGCAACTGATTGCTGACGAACACTGGAAATTATTAGAGGACTCGTTCTTTAAGGTGGTTGAGTTTGGTACCGGTGGCCGACGCGGTACGACCGGCGTTGGTTCAAACAGAATTAATCGCGTGACTATTGGTGAATCAGCACAAGCGCTCTGCGAATATGCTATCGAACATGATTCAGCGGCGCCCGAAAAGGGCGTCGTGATTGCCTGCGACACACGTCTCAGTTCGCCAGAACTCAGCCGCTATACGGCCCAAGTCTGCGCAGCCGCAGGTTTCAAAACGTATATTTTCGAAAGTTTCCGTTCAACTCCCGAACTCAGCTTTGCTGTCCCACACCTCGGTGCGGCAATCGGTATCGTTATTAGCGCCAGTCATAATCCTCCTGCGGATAACGGCTTCAAGCCCTACTGGTCTGACGGCGGAATGATTGTATCTCCACACGACAAGGGTGTGTTGGCTAAGGCTGCCAGTATTACAAAAATTAACGACATAGATTTCGACCAGGCCGTTAGCGAAGGTAAAATTATCGTTATTGGCAAAGAGATCGACGAAGCGTATATCAAAACGGCAGTCGAGCAGTCCGAGACTGACATTCGTGATCTCAAGATCGTCTATTCGCCTCTTCACGGTGCGGGTCAGACTAATGCACTTCCGACACTACGTGCAGCAGGTTTCAAGGATGTGTCCGTCGTCAAGGACCAAATGACACCGGACGGCAACTTCCCGACCGTCGAGAACAACAAAGCCAATCCCGAGGAACGTGTGGCAAATGACAGAGCAGTCGCTCAAATGCTCAGCGAGGAAGCGGACATTGCGATTACCAATGACCCAGACGCTGATAGATTCGGGGTGATGGTACGACAGGGCGAAGAAGTGATTTATCTGAGCGGT
>JAQGGV010000018.1 GCA_028289185.1 Candidatus Saccharimonadota bacterium | reverse complement strand
TAAGTGGTAAAAACTGGAGCCATGGAATCATTGGAATCGTCGCCGCAAAGATGATGGAAAGATATAAAAAGCCGACCTATGTGTTGGAGGAGATGGGCGAGGAGTCGAAGGGGTCTGCTAGAAGCTTTGGTGACTTCAGTGTTGCCGATGCGATAGCCGACGCAGGCGACGTTGTAACAAAAGGTGGTGGGCATAAGTATGCTGCTGGTCTGACACTTCCAACCGCCAACATAGCCAAGTTCAGAAAGAGTGTGAACCACTATTATCGAACACAAAAATTATTCAATCAACAAAATCTCCTATTGCCACATGAAGACGTGTCTAGCAGTTTGGAACACGTCAGTGAGCGACTTGTTCAGAGCATCATGACTCTTGAGCCGTTTGGTAATGCGAACCCAGAACCAGTTCTAAAAACAGATAATCTTATTGTACTCAAACAACGAAAAATGGGTGCCAGCTCTCAACATGTAAAGTTGGAAGTGCAGGACGACAAGGGTCATAACATACAGTTACTCGCATTTAGTGCACCGGCAAACTTTTTCGTAGAGCCTGGTGAACGTATCATCGCCTGGTACCAACCAACGATAAATGAGTGGAATGGTAATCGAACTATAGAAGGTCGTTTGCTACATATTGAACATGTGTAAATAGGAGTATACTGGTGGCACATAGTAATAGGAGGGTGATATGGGTGTAGAGATAAACTATCTAGCGGTTATTTTGGCGATGATTAGTTCAATGGTCATTGGCAGTATTTGGTATGCGCGACCAGTCTTTGGAAACATGTGGATTAAGCTAGCAAAGATTGATATGAAAAAGCAGGGTGCACCAATGTGGCAACCCATCGTGATAACGTTGGTTGTTAGTCTGATTACGGCATATGTATTGGCACACGTGACATTCCTGAGCCATAGTTTCTTTGGTGATAGTTATGTACAGGACGCAGTCACGACGGCGTTTTGGTTATGGCTTGGCCTTACGGCTGCTCGCTTCGTCACGCACGATGCATTCGAGGGACGTCCATGGAAATTAACGGTACTCAACTGTGCACACGAACTGGTGACGCTCCTAGTGATGGGTCTGATCATTGGCCTAATGGGCGTTTAGCTCAATCTATTGCGTAACTGGTTCATCTCTGTTACAATCAATGCCATATGGTACAAGTTACACGTAAAGATGAGAAAGAAGCGAACGAGAACATTATTCGTCGTTTCAACCGCAAAGTTCTACAGAGCGGTGTATTAGCTGAGGCAAAAGCATCAATGCGCTTCAACAAAGACATCAGTAAAACCGAGCGACGCGCCAAAGCGATTATTCGCAAAGAACGCAAAGCAGACAAACTAGCCAAAGCACGGCTAGGGCTTCGCTAGTAAATGGCCCTAAAGGATACAATCCAAGACGATACAAAAGCCGCTCTACTGGGCGGTGATCGTTTTGTGGGGGACACATTACGTAACCTCAAAGCTGCAATCCTCGATGAGGAAGTCAAACAAAACAAACGTGACGAAGGCCTGAGCGACAGCGAGATCGAAAAGGTTATTGCACGCGAGGTAAAGAAGCGGAACGAAAGTATGGCTATTTATGATCAGAACGGACGTCCAGAACTCGCAGAAGTAGAGCGTAAGGAATCTGAAGTACTCGCACGTTATTTGCCCGAACAAGTGGGTGAAGACAAAATCCGTGAGATCGTCACGGCCAAAGTTACTGAACTTGGTGCCAGCGGGCCACAGGCAATGGGCCAGGTCATTGGCGCCGTCAAGCAACAACTGGGCAACACAGCCGATGGTGCGCTTATCGCTCGAATCGTCAAAGAAACATTAGTATAGGAGACCAAGGTGATTGTATTTTTTGGACCGGCAGGTGCAGGTAAAAGCGTTCAGGGCCAAATGCTGGCTGCACGTAATGGCTGGCGCTGGTTAAGCGCTGGACAATTGCTTCGTGACACGCACGACCTCGACATGATTAAAGAAATGCAAACTGGTAAGCTGGTGAACCCTGAAAGAGTGAGCGAGCTGATGGGTGATGCCGTCAAAGCCTCAAAGAAAATTGATCATGTTATCCTCGATGGTTTCCCACGCGAGATGAGTCAGGCGAAATGGTTAATCGAAAACAAATCGCATCATGGTCGCGATATCCAACTGGTTATCGTTATGGAAGTTCCCAAGAGTGAATTGATGAAGCGTCTGGAAGTTCGTGGTCGCGTCGACGATACGCCCGAGGCAATCGACGAACGATTGAAGATTTACCGAACAGAAATTTATCCAATCCTTACGTATCTGACAGAGAAAATCGTTAATATCGTTCATATTGACGGTGTGGGTAGGGTCGGCCAAGTGCACGACCGAATCATGGAAGAACTAGAAGCGTATAAGTTGGCGTAATGGCGCAACCACCCAAAACAGAGCAGCAAATCCAGGCCATGCGCGATGGTGGCAAAATTCTCGCGACAATTCTGAGTGATTTGAAACAGCACGTGCAGGTAGGCATGACAGGGCTGGAAGTTGACGCATGGGTTGCGAGCGAAATTACGCGTCACGGCGCAACTGCAACCTATAAAGAACCCGATCCAAACTTCCCTGGAGTTATATGTATCAGCATTAACGACGCAATTGTCCACGGGGTACCGACTGAGTATGCGTTCGAGACGGGTGATATTGTTGGTTTCGATCTCGTCATTACCTATAAAGGCATGAAAACGGACGCAGCATTCACGATGGTTATCGGCGAAGAGCCAACTGGTGCGGTAAAGCATCTTTTGAACACAACCGAAAGAAGTCTTTATGCGGGTATTGATGCAATAAAAGGCAGAGGTACCTATGTTGGACACATTGGTGCGGCAGTGGAGAAGGTGCTTGAAGGTGGGAAGCTTGGTATTATTCGTGATCTCGTTGGTCATGGCGTTGGCCTGGAAATGCACATGCCTCCCGATGTGCCAAATTATTCATGGGGCAATGGTGCGCTCCTAGCACCTGGTGATACGATTGCGATTGAACCAATGGCAACACTTGGCGGTGAAAAAATCTACACCGACCCCGATGACAACTGGACGATTTTGACTCGCGACGGCAGTTTGGCGGCGCACTTTGAGCATACAGTTCTCATCACGGAAGATGGCGTGGAAATCTTAACCAAGTTGTAGATGAGCCGGCAACGCCCTTATGGCTGTTCAAAATCTGGCTGAACCGTTATAATACGACACATGCAAGATAGCTCTCGATACGCTGTTGGCATTGACATCGGCACCACCACAGTCCGCTGCGTGGTAGGTCATCTCGATGCAACCACGGGTACACCAACAATTGTTGGTGTTGGTGAAGTAATTAATACAGGCATGCGCAAAGGAAACGTCGTCAATCTGAACGGCCCGGCGCAGGCCATTGATGACGCACTTGGCGAGGCTGAACGAATGAGTGGCTACGAAGTCAACTCAGCGACGATTAGTATAAATGGCTCTCATATACTGAGTACCTCGACAGATGGCATGGTCGCCGTCAGCGCCGCCGATCACTTGGTCGACCACGAAGACGTCGTGCGACTAGAAGAAGTCGCAACAGTCGGCAAAGTTCCGGCGAATCGCGAAATCCTCGAAGTTGTTCCCCATAGTTACCGTCTGGACGGGCAGGACAACATCAAGGATCCCGTTGGTATGACCGGTACACGCCTTGAAATTAACGCCAACGTTATATCGGCGATGGTTCCACAGGTTGGGGCGCTTCATAGTACGCTTGATTTGGCGAAAGTGACGCCAAATGGCATTATCCCAAGTGTTGTTGCGGCCGCAAAGGCAGTCCTGTCCGAGCAGCAACTCGAAAACGGAGTTGCAGTTATAGATATGGGTGGCGCAACAACCAGTATCGCCGTATTCGAAGAAGGTGACCTACAATACGCTGCCGTTATCCCTGTTGGTAGCAATAATATCACCAATGACCTAGCCATTGGCCTCAAGACTGACCCAGAAGTCGCAGAACAGGTGAAACTGCATCATGGATCGGCAACGCCACTCACTGGCAGTGATAAGGTCAGTGTCAAACATGCCGGCGAGACAACTGAATTTGATCGAGATGACATCAATGAGATTATCGAAGCTCGGCTTGAAGAAATGTTCGAAGCCATCGGCAAAGAACTCAAAAAGGCCGGTAAACACGCCAAATTACCGAGTGGCGTCGTGCTGACTGGTGGCGGAGCTAAGCTCAAGCATATGGTTGACTACACTAAGCAAACCCTCGGGGTTGCGGCTCGCGTCGGTGGTGCGACCGGATTTGGCGGCGTCGCCGAGCATATCGACGAACCGCAATTTGCTACAGCGGCGGGATTGATGCTGCTGGACGCACAAAGTGACCATCACCAAAACGGTGGCCACAAGTCTGGTCGTGGTAAATCCACAGCCAACCAGGCTGGGGGCATGTTAAAGCGACTACTCGGTCGCTTTAAGGCATAGCGACGGCTCGATTTCGAGCCTGTGATGATATACTAGAGAGGAATAATACGAGGGAGCAGCGATGCCGGAAGTAACACCAAGCGAGATTCAGACATTTGCCAGTATTAAAGTTGTAGGCGTCGGTGGCGCCGGAGGCAGCGCCATCAACCGCATGAAAGATGCGGGTTTGACTGGTGTGCAGTTTATTGCGATGAACACTGATGCACAAGCGCTTCATAACAGTAAAGCTGACATTAAACTACACCTGGGGCACACCACGACAGGTGGACTTGGTGCTGGAGCTGATCCATCTGTTGGTGAAGCCGCTGCAACAGAGTCAAAAGAAGAAATTAAAGAAGCTCTCGACGGCGCAGACATGGTCTTTGTCACGATTGGTGCAGGTGGTGGTACCGGTAGCGGTGCTGGTTATATCGTGGCCGAAATTGCCCGCGAAATGGGTATCTTGGTCGTTGGTGTTGCAACCAAACCGTTTAGTTTTGAGGGCGAAAAGCGCCGAACAAACGCTGACTGGGCGATTAATCAACTTGGCCGCCAAGTTGACACGTTGATTACGATTCCAAACGATCGTTTGCTACAGACGATTGACCGTCGCACACCACTTCTTGAGACGTTCAAAATCGCCGATGATGTGCTGCGCCAAGGTGTACAGGGTATCTCTGAGTTGATCACCGAACACGGCCTGATTAACCTCGACTTCGCCGATGTCAAAGCCATCATGAGCAATGCTGGTAGCGCCCTGATGGGCATCGGCCGTGCCAGCGGCGATGATCGCGCTGCTCAGGCGGCTCAGCAGGCTATCGAATCACCCCTTATCGAAGTATCAATTGATGGTGCTCGCGGTGTTCTGTTCAATGTTACCGGTGGATACGATATGTCGATGTCCGAAATCCAGGAAGCAGCCGAAATCATCACCAGTGCTGTCTCACCGGATGCAAACATTATCTTTGGTGCAACGCTGAAGCCTGAACTCGAAGATGAACTGATTATTACTGTCATTGCGACGGGATTTGATAGTGAATTTTTCCACCAACAGGAAGTTTCACTTAACCCGAACGCCGATAAGGTACATGCAGTCGAGGCCCGTGGTCTGAGTGACGAAGCCGTTGAAGGAGTTGACCTAGAACTAGACAAGGGTGATGCACAGACGACATTCGCCGAGGAGCCTGCCCATAATATGTGGGATGCGCCAGCCGAGGAAGATGACGAATCAGACGTACCTGCATTCCTGCGCCGACGCAAGAAAAACAAAAAATCTGACGAAGAGTCGTAGGAGGTCACAATGGGCGGAGCGATTAACATCGGTGACAGTCGCGTTATTGAATCACGCGAGGTAGGTGATGGTATTACTATTCGTCGTCGACGCGAGAGTCCGGACGGACGCCGTTTTACAACGTATGAGCGCATCGAGAAACCAAACTTGGCTGTCGTCAAAAAGGATAGTACTCGTGAACTTTATGACCGCGACAAACTGTATGGCGCTATTCGTAAATCAGTCGGTAAGTTTTTTGCGAGTGAAATTGAAATCGAAGACATCGTGAATGATGTTGAAGAAAGTTTGTATGCACTCGGTGAAAACGAAGTCTCGTCCAAAACAATCGGTGGGTTTGTACTAGACGAACTGGCCAAGAAAAACGAAGTCGCCTATGTGAGGTTTGCAAGTGTCTATCACGAATTCAAAACACTCGACGAGTTTGAGGCAATCTTGGCATCACGGCGTAAAGGCACGAAATGAGCGTGATGGTTTTTTACCGAGACAACACCGACTATACGCGTGCGGTGACGGATTTTTTGCACGATTTCAAACGTCGCACAGCTCGCGATTTAGAAGAAATTAACCCAGATAGCACTCGTGGTATCGACCTCTGTAAAATTTATGACATTGTCGAGTATCCTTCGGTTATTGCAACTGACGAGGAGGGCAAAATGCGCAATTTGTGGCGCGGCGTACCACTGCCAACGATTGATGAGGTTAGTTACTATGTTCAGTAAAATTGGCGCTAACAAACTCAAAGAAGCGGTCAAATCAAACCGTTGGACATATGGAACTATGTTGGCGTTTGCGATTACCGGTTTGATTGCGAGTTTTACGCTGGCTGTCGACGAATTTGCCGTGCTCAAAAACCCTGATACGATACTCAGCTGCTCATTTAACGTTGTACTTAATTGTGGAACTGTCATGAAAACACCTCAGGCGGCAGCATTTGGCTTCCCAAATATGTTTATCGGCCTGATGGGCTTCCCAATGGTCATTACGATTGCGCTCCTCGGCCTATCACGGGTGCAATTCCCACGCTGGTTCCTGATTGGCGCCCAGATAGGCATTGTTTTTTGGACACTGTTTGCGTACTGGCTGTTCTTTAATAGCGTATATATTATCCAGGTTTTGTGTCCGTGGTGTTTGGTTGTGACGTTTAGTATGACGATTTTGACGGCCACAATGACACATATCAACCTCATGAATGATACGTTTCATCTGCGAAAATCGATCAAGAAAAGGGTGGACCAATTCCTGGCCAACGATTTCGACAAACTTATTACTGCTGTCTGGATAGTTTTCCTGATCGCGCTGGTATTTGCCAAATTTGGAGAATCCCTATTTGCCTGATGTCATCTCGACGCTCGGATCGTGGCTGTTTCTGACACCCGTCGGGCTTTCATTTGTTTTGCTTCTGGCGCTTATGACGTTTATCTGGGCCTTTGCGTATCGTATCAAACGGCTTGATTTTGTTGATGTTGCTTGGGGTATGGGCTTTATCACAGTGACGCTGACGGCATTTTTGTGGCGAGTGGCACCCGGGCCATTTGATGTGACCGAGCCGTTCATCGGCATAACGCCAAGGGTTGTTGTATGTCTGTTGGTAGTCGTCTGGGCGGCTCGTTTGAGCCTGCACATTCTGCAGCGCTGGCTCAAACGTGACACTGAGGACGTGCGTTACCAACAATTACGCAAAAAATGGAAAAAGCGTATCGCACTAAATTCGTATGTGCGGATTTTCTTGCTACAAGCGGTGCTCGTCTATGTTATTTGTGTGCCAATACTCATTATCACACTTGTTGATCCACCGGCCGATGGCTGGCTGGCGCTTGGCTCGGCCGTCTGGCTATTTGGGTTTGCATTCGAGTCGGTCGGGGACTGGCAGTTGGCCCAGTTTGCGAAAAACCCTAAAAATAAGGGAAAGTTATTAACCACTGGCCTGTGGCAATATACACGCCATCCCAATTATTTTGGCGAAGTAACTCAGTGGTGGGGTATATTTATCATTGGTGGATCACTGGCGCTGTTTAGTCCGTTCTACGCCGTATTAATACTTCCAAGCCCGATTCTGATAAGCGTTTTAATTCTTAGGATTTCTGGCGTACCACTGACAGAGAAGTTGATGAGCAAGCGCGACGGCTGGAAAGATTACACGTATCAGACCAGCAAGTTCTTGCCATTACCACCTAAAAAGGGGTAAAATAGACCTGTAAATCCGTTTGAGTGGTTATCGCCCACGAGGATCGGGCAGAAATTTCGTAATGGAAGAGTAGACCCCGGCGTCCGTGACACGTCAGATCGCACGAACCAAGCGCTAAAAGAATCACTTCTTTTGGAAGCCAGATGGTACCTCCTGAATAAAAATCGGGATCTGGCAGACAAAAGAAGTGATTTTTGTTTATGAAAGGACAGAAATGAAATTTACATCAGGAACACGCCGACGGGCAATCGAATACGAAAAAGCCCTTGTTGAGCAGTGGAAACAGAACAAAACATTTGAAAAATCAGTCGATCAGCGGCCGATAGACAATTCATATGTCTTTTATGATGGTCCTCCGTTCATTACTGGCGTACCACACCCCGGTACGTTGCTCAGTAGTATCATCAAAGACGTAGTGCCTCGGTATTGGACAATGAAGGGCAAGCACGTTGAGCGTGTTTGGGGTTGGGATAGTCATGGTCTGCCTGCCGAGAACTTTGTTGAAAAGCAGCTCGGCATTACCGACCGTCGAGATATTGGTACCAAGATTTCGTTGGAAGATTATATCGTCACGGCGCGCAATTCGATGGTTGCAAACAGCGCAACCTGGGAAAACGTTATCGACCGTGTTGGTCGCTGGGTTGATTTTCAGGGTGCATACAAGACGATGGACAAAGATTTCATGGAGTCCGTTTGGTGGGCATTCAAGGAACTCTACGAGAAGGGCAAGATTTACGAGGGCGAAAAAGTGTTGATGTATGACACGAAGTTCGCAACACCGGTGTCGAAAAACGAAGTCACGATGGACAACGACGCCTATCAGACGGTGACCGACCCATCGGTATATGTAAAATTCAAGTTAGTAGATGACGATTATAGTGTGCTGGCATGGACGACGACGCCATGGACTCTGCCGGGGAATACTGGTGTGGCGGTGAATAAAGATTTGGAATATGTACGAGTTGTCACTGCGTCAGGTGAGAAGTTAATCCTTGCTCGTGACCTTCTCGAAAAAATATCGGGCATTGGCCAAGCTGATCAGCGCGATGATATCGTCGAGGTAGGCGCTACACTGAAGGGCGCAGAGCTTATTGGTAAGAAATATTTCCCACTTTTTGACGATCAGGGTGAAAACGCGCATCAGATTTGGCATGCAGATTACG
>JAQGGV010000011.1 GCA_028289185.1 Candidatus Saccharimonadota bacterium | reverse complement strand
CGTTTGTGGCGGCGACGCAGAGCGCGAAACCGACACACTCGATACCTACATCGACAGTAGCTGGTACTTCCTACGCTACCTGGACCCAGCCAATACGACAGCAATTTTCGACAGTGGCGTAGCCAATAAATGGATGCCGGTCGATTTCTATAACGGCGGTGACCACGCGACGGCGCATATGATTTATGCTCGGTTCATCACGCGTTTTCTGCACAAACTTGGTCTGGTCGACAACCCAGAACCATTCAAACGATTCCTGTTCAACGGCAAGGTTACCGCGGCCGACGGGACAATGTTTAGCAAATCAAAAGGCAATGGTGTTGATCCGCTCGAAATCATTAACAGCGGCTATGGCGCCGATGCACTGCGCACCTACCTGATGTTTGCTGCGCCACTGGACTTGTGGATTAAATGGGACGCCAAGGGCGTGCCGGCGACCTACCGATTCCTGAATCGTATCTGGAACCTGGTTCAGGAATTCAATAATGCAGTCGATGGTGACAGATCTGATGCTGTTCTCAAACTCGTCCATCCGGCCATCAAAAAGGTGACAGGCGATATCGAGGACCAAAAGTATAATACGGCGATCGCCACCATGATGAAACTGACGAATGAACTATATGAATTAAAAGCCAAAGATCATTTCAGTGACAAAGGCACGTGGCGCTTTGCGCTTGAATCCCTGGTTGCATTGGTCGCGCCATTTGCGCCACACATCAGTGAGGAATTGTGGCATCAACTGGGTCACCAGACATCCGTCCACCGCGACAGCTGGCCACAGTGGGACGACACATACCTGGTAACCGACACAATAACGATTATCATCCAGGTCAACGGCAAACTGCGTGGCAAACTAGAAGTCGGACACGATACGACGCGTGAGGATATCGAGTCCCAAGCCCTGGCAAACGAAAACGTTCAGGCATTTGTGACCGGTAAAGAACCGAAAAAAGTCATCTACGTTCCTGGCAAACTGGTCAATATCGTCATATAGATACCCCTGGAAGTGGAAACGCCTCCGATCGCAAAAGCGACCAGAGGCGTTACCCGTGAAGTTCCGCGTCCCTCAACGACCCCAGGTCTGGATATTGTCGAGGTTGCGGTAAATCCGCCGCTGCTTGATCTTGTCTCCCCGGGTTGCCCGCTTGATGACGCCGCCCCAATGCTTGTTGTGTAGCGTCTTGCAACGCATGGACAGAGCGAGGTTGGCCACCGCAACGGCGATGAGGATGGACACGAACATGGTCGGAGGGGCGCTGATGGGCCAGTCGATGCAGATCGCAACGACGGCTTCAACGATTCCGAATGCAGCGGTGATCTTGCTCACCACCGGGTACTTGAAGTACGCGCGTCGTCCGCGAATGCAGGCGATGACGACTTCAATGGCCGTGATGATGGCAAGTCCGATGTATGGTAGCATCGTTACTCCTTGGGTTCTCTCGATGAATAGCGTTCTACCCATCTCGTAATCACTATTATAGCATAAACACAATAAAATGGCAATAACTCTTGAGGTGAGAGCCCAAAAATGCTATAATCAACGACAAGTGTATTTATAACCCCGAGAGGAGAACATTCCATGGGACAACCAAAAAAGCAGAGCAGCCCCCGCAAAACGGGACTTCGCCGCAGCCACTTGGTACTAGAACTGGCTCGTCGTGTCAACAAAACGTCACCAGTGAAGGTCAAAACAACCAAGAACGAGACCGGTAAAAAACTGGCAGCAAAAGCGTAAACGCGTTACACTATTACCAAATAGTAACTAAAACTATCATTAACAAGAAAGAACCGAAGAGTAATGGCATCAAATCGTCATTTGGGCAGGATCGTCGCACTCCAATCGCTGTACGAATATGAATTTCGTCTCAGTTGTGAGGACAAAAGTGTGTCGATTGACGAGATCCTTAGCCGTAACCTGGAGCGCTACGAACAGGAAATCGAAGACACTGACTTTGTAAAGTCACTTGTCAGCGGTGTCCTGGACAAGCAGACCGATCTGGATGACCAGATTCGTCCGTTGGCGCCAGAATGGCCGCTGGAACAGATCGCTCGTATCGATCGTAATATTTTGCGATTGGGCCTTTACGAGCTTTTGTACAGAGGCGATCAGGTACCGCCAAAGGTCGCAATCAACGAAGCAGTTGAGCTCGCCAAAGCATTCGGTTCTGACAACTCAAGTAAGTTTATCAACGGCGTGCTCGGCACAGCCTATCGAACACTTGTAGAAGGATCAGAGGCTACACCTGATGCCGGCGCCAAAGTTTAACAAGTTTAAGCAATACTTTAATCGCAATAAACCATCTATCCAGGAAATTGTCCGCGAACCAACCGCTGGCGGTATTGTCTTTCGGCGTGACAAGGATAACGGGGTCGAAATCCTATTGATTCAGGATGCCAAGGACCGTTGGACGATTCCCAAGGGGCATATAGAGGAGGGAGAAACCGCGCAGCAGACTGCCAGGCGCGAAATTGGCGAGGAAGCTGGCCTGATGAACGTCGACGTCCATAGTTGGCTGGGCAAAATCCACTTCCGTTACCGAAGGATCGACAAGTTGGTGCTGATGACCACGCAAATTTACCTGGTCAAAGCCAAGGGCGACACCGATGCCATCCAAAAAGAAGACTGGATGAATGATATCCGTTGGTTCAAATTCCACGATGCTCTCGATGTGATCGAGTATGAAGATATCGGAAAACTAATGCTTCTCGCAATGAAGAAGATAAGGCAAGAGAAACTATAATGTCAGGTATGCAAACCGCTCCGTACCAGGATTTCGCGCTGAAAAAGATCGGGTACGAGTTCAAAAACCTTGATTTACTGATAACCGCGCTGACGCACCGCAGTTATGTCAACGAGCACAAGAAAAGTGTAACCGAGCACAACGAACGCCTAGAGTTCCTCGGTGATGCTGTCCTTGAGCTGGCTGTCACAGACTACCTGTTCAATAACTTTAGCGAACCAGAGGGCATTTTGACCAGCTGGCGCTCGAGCTTGGTCCGAACCGAGAGTATTGGCGAGGCTGGTGACGCGCTGGGTTACGAACCACTTTTGCGGATGAGTCGTGGAGAGAAAAACGGTAGCACGCGTGCCCGCCAACAGATACTCGCGAACGCTTTCGAGGCGGTAATCGGTGCCGTCTATCTGGAGCGTGGTTACGCTGACGCCGAAGTATTTATTAAAGAGCACATTGTCACCAAACTTGACGGCATCCTCAAAAGCGGCAGCTGGCGTGACCCTAAATCACATCTGCAGGAAGTTTCGCAGCGTATTGACGGCCAGACCCCCGTTTATCGAGTCCTTGAGGAAGTTGGTCCTGATCATGACAAAGTCTTTAGCCTGGGCGTTTATGTCGGTGATAAATTGATGGGTAACGGTAGCGGATCTAGCAAGCAGCATGCTCAGCAAGAGGCCGCTAAAGCTGCGCTTGAAACCTATGACAAGCAGAAACGCGCCTAACAGATTGACATCTGAGGTCAAAACCTGTATAGTCGGTTGAGAACTAATAGAAACTCCTAGAGTGAAGTAAAGGAAAATAGATTACCCATGCTTGCGATCCGTTTGCAACGAGTTGGCCGTAAAGGCTACCCAGTCTACCGTGTAGCTGTCCAAGAAGCACAGCGCCACCCTTCTAGTGGTCGTGTTGTTGCCTATGTCGGTACATACAACCCGCACACCAAAGAATCAACCATCCAAAACGAAACCGCCCAGAAATACCTGGACAACGGTGCGCAGCCAACACCTCGTGTGGTCAAACTACTCAAGGATTCTGGTGTTAAATTGCCTAATTGGGTCGTTGAAGCAGATGCCAAAAAGCAAAAATCTATCAAACACCAAGAAAAACTTCGCCGCAACCAGACTCCAGAGCCTGTCGAAGCAGTAGAAGAAGTAGCCGTAGAGGAAGTTGTCGCGGAAGCGCCAGCCGAAGTCGCTGCTGAAGAAGTCGCTGTCGAAGAGCCTGCCGTAGAAGCTGCTGCCGAAGAAATCGCTGAAGCAGCCGAGGAAACTCCTGCTGCCGAAGTTGAAGCTCCCGCCAGCGAGCCTGAAACCAAAGAATAATTTGATCTTGAAATGACACCCCCGAAAGCCTCGGGGGTGTTTAATTTGCGCTTGTGTTTTAACGTTAGCGCCATGATATAATAAATTCAGCGAAGTGCACTAACGATGGAGGCCGAACATGTCGACGATTGACCAGCAATTTGTAGAATATATCGTAAAGTCACTGGTGGGACACCCGGATGACGTATCAGTAGAGCGGATTATTGATGAAAAGGGCGTTTTGCTATCACTGACCGTTCACCCAGAGGATCTGGGGCGGGTTATAGGCAAGCGTGGTATCACCGCGCAGAGCCTGCGAACGCTTTTGCGTGC